>NZ_NFJA01000036.1:0-35216 GCF_002159615.1 Bacteroides sp. An279 | reverse complement strand
GCTTGTATTATCGTGACAATGACAAATGACAAATGACAATTAACAAAGTGATGTAACGCACCACGAAGAAGAAAAGAGAATTGTAAATTAAATTATATTATATATATATATTATAATATATATATATATATAATATAATTTATAATGTCGCTCACCTGCCATTAAGGCATTTTCCGGAAAAAGTTAATTGTCATTTGTCATTTGTCATTGTCATCATTATGCTTATATCTTGCATATATCACGCATCTATATGCAAATTCCGGTATATATAGCTCCGCGCGCCCATGCAAATGGTTGCATCTCAGCGGTTTAAACACAACTTGGCAAAAAAATAATTGCCGATTGTCAAATTTCCATTGTCCATTGCCTAATATCCATTGCCAATTGAAAAATTTTTCGTATCTTTGTGGAGTGAATCCTCCACCCACTATTTCCCTCTCCATACCGGCATACGTGCCGAGACGGTGCATGTTTGACAGAGGGGGTCTCTGCGCAAGACAACAACGACCTACCTTGAAAGCAGGTCATCTCTGAGACGAGGTAATTTCAAATTACCCTGTCCCGTGGGATGACCTTGGTTGAAACAAGGTCGTCTATACGTGGGCTTTCCCTACCCACCCTCCGGCAAGTGCCGCGGCGATGCCTGCCGCCACGCTGGCAAGGGTGTAGAGCGCGAAGGCGGCGTAATGCCCCTGGCGGAGCAGCGTCAGGCTCTCTTGGCTGAAGGTGGAGAAGGTGGTGAACCCTCCGCAAAGCCCCGTGGTGAGGAAAAGCCGTGTCTCGTCGGAGAAGCCGAAGCGGGCGGAGAGGGCGTAGAACAGCCCGATGAGGAAGCTTCCCGCCACGTTGACGCCGAGCGTAGCCCACGGGAAGAAAAGAGGAGGGATGCGTCCGTTCATCACCGCCTGCACCCCGAAGCGCATCACGCTCCCGATGCCGCCTCCCAAGAATATGGTTATCAATGCGTTGGACATGTTGTTTATTTACGGTTTTATTATTTACGGTTTTTTTGAAACGCGGATTCACGCGGATTTCCGCAGATTGTATTTTTTATTCATGTAGGGATGTTTGCGTAAATCTGCGTTCCGGCATCCGTTTTCGGGGCGCAAAGGTACAAAAATATAGGCCTTTTTCCGGTGGATTTGAATGAAAAAAGCGGTGCAAATGAAAATAGTCTGCGGAAATCCGCGTGAATCTGCGTTTCAGAAAATAGGTTTCCGCATCTTCTTGTGCACCGTAAAAACCGAATATTTTCGTTGATGTCCTTAAAATTTGTATGGTTTTTCATAGATTTATTGTAACTTTGCGCATCAAAAACAAGGAAAACATCAAAACATACTTAATATGAATATTTCGTATAACTGGCTAAAAGAATACGTCAACTTCGACTTGACCCCCGAACAGGTGGCGGCGGCGCTTACCTCTATCGGGCTGGAAACAGGCGAAGTGGAAGAAGTCCAGTCGATTAAAGGAGGGCTGGAAGGCTTGGTCATCGGAAAAGTGCTGACCTGCGAGCCGCATCCCAATTCCGACCACATGCACATTACGACGGTCGACTTGGGGCAGGGCGACCCCGTGCAGATTGTATGCGGGGCGTCGAACGTAGCCGCAGGGCAAAAGGTGGTGGTAGCTACCTTGGGCACCAAGCTGTATGACGGAGACGAGTGTTTCACCATAAAGAAATCGAAACTCCGGGGCGTGGAATCGAACGGCATGATTTGTGCCGAAGACGAAATCGGCATCGGAACCAGCCACGAGGGCATTATCGTGCTGCCCGATGACGTGGAGCCGGGCACGCTTGCCAAGGATTACTACAACGTGAAGAGCGACTACGTGCTGGAAGTAGACATCACGCCCAACCGCGCGGATGCCTGCTCGCACTACGGCGTGGCGCGCGACCTGTACGCCTGGCTCGTGCAGAACGGGCATGAGGCGGAACTGAAACGCCCTTCGGTAGAGGCGTTTGCGGTAGACAATCACGACTTGGACATCGACGTGGTGGTAGAGAACACCGAGGCTTGCCCGCGCTATGCCGGCGTGGTGGTAAAGAACGTCACGGTGAAGGAAAGCCCCGAATGGCTCCAGGCGAAGCTGAAAGCCATCGGCTTGCGCCCGATTAACAACATTGTGGACATCACCAACTACATCCTGCACGCTTACGGCCAGCCGATGCACTGCTTCGACGCCGACAAGATAAAGGGTGGCAAGATTGTGGTGAAGACCGTGGCGGAAGGCACTCCGTTTGTGACGCTGGACGGCGTGGAACACAAGCTTTCGGACCGCGACCTGATGATATGCAACGCCGAAGAGCCGATGTGTATCGCGGGCGTGTTCGGCGGACTCGATTCGGGCACTACCGAAGAGACCCGCAACGTGTTCTTCGAAAGCGCTTATTTCCATCCTACGTGGGTGCGCAAGACCGCACGCCGCCAAGGGCTGAGCACCGATTCTTCGTTCCGTTTCGAACGGGGCATCGACCCGAACGGCGTGATTTATGCCCTGAAAGAGGCGGCTATCCTGGCGAAGGAGCTTGCGGGAGGTGAAATCGCTTGTGAAATCAAGGATAACTATCCCAGCCCGATAGCCGGCTTCCCGGTAGAGCTTCCGTATGCGTATGTCCGTTCGCTGATTGGCAAGGAAATCCCTGCCGAGGTGATAAAGCGCATCGTTTCGAGCCTGGAAATGGAAATCACGGGCGAGACCGGAGAAGGGCTTTCGCTGGTGGTGCCTCCTTACCGTGTGGACGTGCAGCGTCCGTGCGACGTGGTGGAAGACATCCTGCGCATCTACGGATACAACAATGTGGAAATCCCCACTTCGGTAAAGGCGTGCCTGAGCGTGGAAGGAGCCGAAGACAAGTCGGTGAAGCTCCAGAACCTCGTGTCGGAGCAGCTGGTGGGATGCGGGTTCAACGAAATCCTGAACAACTCGCTCACCTCCGCTTCGTATTACGAAGGGCTGGAAACGTATAAGCCCGAAAACCTGGTGCGGCTGATGAATCCGTTGAGCAACGACCTGAACGTATTGCGCGGCACCCTTCTGTTCGGCGGGCTGGAAAGCATCGAGCACAACGCCAACCGCAAGAATGCCGACCTGAAGTTCTTCGAGTTCGGCAATTGCTATCATTATAATGCCGGAAAGCGGAACCCTGAAAAAGCGCTCGCGCCTTACTCCGAAGAACTGCACATGGGCTTGTGGGTGACCGGCAAGCGGGTAAGCAACTCGTGGGCGCACGCCGATGAGGACTCGTCGGTGTACGAGCTGAAGGCATACGTGCTGAACATCCTGCGCCGTCTGGGCGTGAACTTCGGCGCGCTGGTGTTCGGCACCTTGAGCGATGACATCTATGCCGCCGCCCTGTCGGTGCATACCCGTGGCGGAAAGTTGCTGGCTACGCTCGGCATCCTGCACAAGAAGCTCCTGAAGATGTTCGATATCGAGAACGAAGTGTATTATGCCGACCTGAACTGGAGGGAGCTGATGAAGGCGGTCAAGAACAACGCGGTGACTTACAAGGACATTTCCAAGTATCCTGCCGTGAAGCGCGACCTGGCGCTCTTGCTCGACAAGCAGGTGCAATTTGCCGAAATCGAGAAAATCGCCTACGAGACCGACAAGAAACTCTTGAAACGCGTAGAGCTTTTCGATGTGTACGAAGGCAAGAACCTCGAAGCCGGAAAGAAGAGTTACGCGGTGAGCTTCACCCTGCAGGACGAAAACGCCACGCTGAACGACAAGCAGATAGACAAGCTGATGAACAAGCTGGTGCAGAACCTGGAAACAAAACTGGGAGCGAAATTGAGATAAATTTTTTAGGTAACAAGTTGACAAGGTGACAAGTTGACAAGGTGACAAGTTGACAAGGTTCTGAATACTTATACTTCTCGCGCATTAATTTGTGCATTTTGTATATGCCATTTGTATATGCCATGTAGTAGAGACGATGTGCACATCGTCTCTACAGAAACGGTACGAAATGTTCAAGGAAGTGTACAAATTCATACCGTGCAGGGTATAGAACTATCTAAACCCAGTCCCCTAGTCCCTAGTTACCTAGTCCCTTAAAAAAACAACAACATTTAAAATATATAATCCAATGGGAAGAGCGTTTGAATATAGAAAAGCTACAAAACTGAAAAGATGGGGCCACATGGCCAAAACATTTACTCGTCTGGGAAAACAAATCGCCATTGCCGTAAAGGCGGGCGGACCGGAACCCGAAAACAACCCGACCTTGCGTTCGGTCATCGCTACCTGCAAGCGTGAGAACATGCCGAAAGACAACATCGAGCGTGCCATCAAAAACGCGATGGGCAAGGACCAGAGCGAGTACAAGGGAATGACTTACGAAGGATACGGCCCGCACGGGGTGGCTATCTTCGTCGATACATTGACCGACAATACGACCCGTACCGTTGCCGATGTGCGTTCGGTATTCAACAAGTTCGGCGGAAACTTGGGTACGACCGGTTCGCTGGCTTTCTTGTTCGACCACAAGTGTGTGTTCACTTTCAAGAAGAAAGACGGGCTGGATATGGAAGAACTGATTCTCGACCTCATCGATTACGATGTAGACGATGAATACGATGAAGACCCCGAAGAAGGCACTATCACGATTTATGGTGACCCGAAGAGCTATGCTGCCATCCAGAAGCATTTGGAAGAGTGCGGGTTCGAGGATGTAGGAGGTGAATTTACTTATATTCCGAACGACCTGAAGGATGTGACTCCCGAACAGCGCGAAACCATCAACAAAATGGTGGAACGCCTGGAAGAGTTCGACGATGTGCAGACGGTATATACCAATATGAAGCCCGAAGAAGAATGATTTTTTTCACCACAGATTACACGGATTGTTTAATTAGTAGATGTTGAGAATTAGTTGATTAATGTGTCGGCTCAGAAACGCAGATTAACGCAGATTTTCGCGGATTATTATTCTAATATTTGTTCTTAATCTGCGCTAATCTGCGGAAATCTGTGTTTCTGATAATATCATTTAATTTTGCACACTTACTTAGAATAATCTTTATTAGGAGAAGCTGGATTATGAGAATTGATTATCAGACGGAGGGCACTTGCAGTACGCGCATCGAGGTAGAAGTGGAAGACGGAATCGTGAAAGACGTGCGCTATACCGGGGGATGCAACGGCAATCTGCAAGGCATCAGTGCTCTGGTGAAGGGGATGCCCGTGAGCGAAGTGATAGCCCGGCTGGAAGGTATCCGGTGCGGTTCGAAACCTACTTCATGTCCCGACCAGTTGTGCAAGGCGTTGCGTACGGTAAAAGCATAGTTGTATGAACGTGTTGATACTCAATGCCAGTCCCCGCCCGAAGGGGAACATATCCCGTATGTTGGGCGCGATAGAAGAAGAAGCCGTAAAGGCAGGGATGCAGGTCATGTCGGTCCGTGTTTCCGATTTGCATGTCGCGCCTTGTAAGGGATGCATGGTGTGTCGCACAAAGCAGGCATGCGTACTGCCTGAAGACGATGCCCAGCGTGTGCTCCAGCTCATCGGAGCATGCGATGTACTGGTTATCGGGGCTCCTTGCTATTGGGGCAATATGCCAGGTACGCTGAAGGTGTTGTTCGACCGGCTGGTGTATGGGATGATGGGCGAGAGTCTGCAAGGTATTCCCCAGCCTTTGCACAAGGGTAAACGGGCTATGCTGCTCAGCACGTGCACCACTCCTTTTCCATTTAATGTTTTTTTCCGCCAGAGCCGTGGCACCATTCGTGCATTGCGCGAAATCCTCCGTTGGAGTGGCTTTAAGATCAGCGCCACGCTCGAAGTGGGAGGCACCAAAAAACATCCTGTAAGCGGGAAAACATTGGAGCGTTGCCGCCGGATGATCCGGAAGTTATAAATAGAATGAATGCCGGCATTTAGCCGGCAAGGAGTAAAAAGGGAGTTATTTCAAGGAGTTAAAAGGAGTTAGAAGCCAATACTTTTGTTCATGGAAGCCCTGGCAGGACTATTTGCCTTTAACTCCTGCCGAAGGCATACCTCCTTCTAACTTCTTCTATCTACTGTATATGATGAATAAGAAAATGAAGAAACAATGGTGGGTGACCTTGTCTTTGTGGATTATCGCATGCACATTCCTGCTTTCGGCTTGCGGTGGAAGGCGGTATATGCAAGCGCAGCTATCCGAGGAAGGCGATACCTTGCAGATGGCATACGCGCGCTATCTTACCGTTGTGAAGCATGAGATGTTTACGCAAATTACGGTGCGCAATCCTTGGGATTCTACGCGTATCCTGCACACCTATCTGCTGGTGGACAAGCATCGGGTATTGCCCGAAGGATTGCCCGAGGGCACGGTGGTGCGTATTCCTTTAGAGCGGATGCTGGTTTATTCGTCGGTGCATTGCAGCTTGTTCGGAGAATTGCAGGCACTGGATGCGGTGAGTGGAGTGTGCGACTTGTCGTATATCCGTATGCCTCAAATTCATGAGCGTGTGCGTGCCGGCAGGGTGGCGGATGTAGGGAGCAGTATGAGTCCCGACGTTGAGCGGGTTATTGCCTTGCATCCCGACGGTATCTTGCTTTCACCTTTCGAGAATGGTTCATACGGGCGTATCGGGCAACTGGATGTCCCGTTGATAGAATGTGCCGACTATATGGAGACCTCACCGTTGGGACGTGCCGAATGGATGCGTTTTTATGGGATGCTGGTGGGGAAGGAGCAGGAAGCCGATTCTTTGTTTTCACAGGTAGAGCGGGAGTATGAGGCTTTGCGGCGGTCGGTGGAACAGGTGGAAGAGAAGCCTCTGGTGTTTGCCGAGTTGAAGCAAGGCTCGGCATGGTATGTGCCGGGAGGCAAGAGTACGACCGGTCAGCTCTATGCCGATGCCGGTGCGCGTTATGTATTCGGCTATATCAGCGAGAGTGGTTCGGTACCCTTGTCGTTTGAAACCGTGTACGACCGTGCCCGCCATGCTGATTTTTGGCTCATTAAGTATAACCAGTCGCACGACAAGACCTATGCCGGGCTGGAGCAGGACTATCGGCCATACACGGGTTTTGATGCGTTCCGCCGGAAGACGGTTTACGGATGTAATACCGGGCGCATACCGTATTATGAAGAGTCTCCTTTCCATCCCGAATATGTGCTGAAAGACCTGATAGCCGTTTTTCATCCCGGCTTGTTTCCGGATTACCAGCCGCGTTATTTCACGCCCCTTGAATAAACGTATGAAGAAGAGCACTCTCTATGTCGTGTTACTTGCCGCATCGGTGTTGGCGTTGGCGGTGGCATCCGTTTATGTAGGTTCGGTCCCGATTCCTTCCTCTGCCGTTACCTCTATTCTGCTGGGGGATACTTCTGCCGATGCAGGGTGGAGTTTTATCGTATGGGAGTCGCGTGTGCCTCAATGTATCACCGCTTTGCTTTGTGGTGCCGCATTGGCGGTATCTGGATTGATTTTGCAGACCGTGTTCAATAATCCGCTTGCCGATTCATCGGTCTTGGGCATCAGTTCCGGAGCCAGTTTGGGGGTAGCATTGGTATTGTTGGCAGGCGGCGGGAGTATTGTGGCAGGTCAGTTTGTGCTTTCGGGTTTTCTTTCGATGGTGGCGGGTGCTTTTGTGGGGGCAATGGTGGTGATGTCGGCTGTACTTTTTCTTTCGGTGCTGGTGCGTAGCAATGTGATGTTGCTCATCGCAGGCATAATGATAGGCTATCTGGCATCGTCTGCCATTTCTTTGCTGAATTTCTTTGCTACCGATGAAGGGGTGCATTCTTTTGTTATTTGGGGATTGGGAAGTTTTGGCGGTGTGTCTTCGGTCCAGTTGCCCGCTTTTTCGTTCATAGCCCTTATGGGCTTGCTGGCCGCCTTGTTGATGGTGAAACCCTTGAATGCATTGTTGTTAGGTCCCCGTTATGCTGAAAATTTAGGTATTCGTGTACGCCGTGTCCGGGGTATATTACTGGTGATAGCCGGTTTGCTTACGGCGGTGGTCACGGCATTTTGCGGTCCTATCGCTTTCATCGGGCTTGCCGTTCCTCATGTGGCGCGTATGTTATTGGGTACGTCTAATCACCGCTCTCTTCTTCCTGTGACCTTGCTGGCGGGATGTGCCGTGGCGCTTTTGTGCAACTTGCTTTGCCTTTTGCCTGGCGAGCGTGGCATTCTTCCTTTGGGTGCCGTCACTCCTGTGCTGGGTGCGCCTGTCATTCTTTATGTCTTGGTTCGTTGGCGTAAAGGCTAGCCGGTTATTTCCTTCCTTGAAATCGCATTATTCCTGACGTTCGCGCAAACGTCGGTTTTGTTTTTCTATGTCGTACGAATTTCCTCGTATTTTATCTTTGCGGAAATACTCCTGCCGGCGTATGGAGTCTTCTCTTTGTCGCTGGCGGATGTATTTGGAAAACCGGTCTGTATCGGGAGTTTGTGCAGGTGTGGCTGCTTTCGGAAGGGTATCCGCCTGAACTGTGTGTGTAAGGGTATCGCTGTCTGCCGGTGCATAGACGGGTAGTAAGCGGTAATAAGTAGGAAATTTCAGGCTGTCCTCACGTGTAGGGCGATAATTCTTGTAGGTTTTCCAGGCATTGGCATGTTTACGGTTGTGTTTCAGCATCCGTCCGTGAGGTGTAAGGTTGTTGTATATGAATCCGATGAAATCTAATCCTCCGATAACAACTCCGGCACCTAAAGAGCCTCCGACACGTCCGGAAGCACGGTCGTACATCATGCCCGTCCCTGGCGCAAGACTTTGCCCGTATTCTTCCGGCGAAACGGCACCTGGGTTGAGCTCCCAGTGGATGGTCCATTTTTTTGGGCGTCCCAGTACCAGCACATCATACACGGGGTCCTCGCCAAAGCGTGTCCATATGGTATAAGGTTCGGCACGGATGTATCCTGTGGGTTTCTTTACTTTCGTAGTGTCGATAAGGCTTCGCGGTATGCGCAGGTCTTTCTTGAATTCCATCCAGGGTTGGTTCATCGGATGTGTTTTCAGTTCTTCTTGCGGTTTTTCGATGCCGCTAAAGTCAAACTGTATCATCCGTACCGCTTCTTCATTCAGGCGGATTTCCTTATTCTTTTCCTGCGTTTGGGCAGCCAGCGGAAATGCCTCACTTGATAAGAGTATGACAAGAGTCAGTACTTTCCACTTGATGTTCCATTCTTCGTTCCTCATTTTCGCTTTTTTGTTTTTTCAACGTACTCTTCCTCCCTGCATCCAGCATTTCTGGTAATAGGGTTCATCCAGTGTGCTTACAATAACTCCTTGGCTGGAGCTGGTATGGATGAACCGATTGTTTTTCAGGTAAATGCCTACATGGGTGGCGCGATGTTTATTGCGTCCGTTGTGGAAGAATACCAAGTCTCCTTCACGCAGTTTTCCTTTGCGTATTTTGTGGCAGTTTTCTTTGCGTTGTTCGTCCGAGTTCCGTTCCAGCCGTTTGCGGTATACCTTGCGGTAAATGTTGTAGGTTAGTCCCGAACAATCTACTCCCCTTCGCGAAGTCCCTCCGGACCGATAAGGTACGCCTATCCATTTTGAGGCTTCCACGTACAAGGAATGGTTGTCATCCATTGCGATGTCCATATCCAGCCGGATGGCAGCTTGTGCCAGTTCGCGATAATTGTAGTGTGGAGCGCGTGTGCCGCATGCGGACAGGAGGATGAGCAGGATTGTCCCGATGAGTATATGGATATGTTTGGTCATGTTTCCTTTATTTATTGGGAAACAAATGTAATGAAAATACAAATACAGAGACGTGGAAGGCTCGGTTTTTTCGAGTAATAATAACTAATTATAGTAGAATAAAACGGAATCGTAACACTATTTTGGAATAGAAAGCATACCAGTATTCTCTCTGCAAAAGAAGTTTATCCTTTTCCGATAGGGTAGCCTTCTTTTACAGAGAGCATGTTGTTTATTCCTGTGTCTCGATTTCAAAATAGTTTTCCAGTTCCTGCTTGGCTTCATCATTGATGGGAGTAATGTCGCGGATGATTTTTCCGTGTTCCAGCAGGGCGATGCGGGTACTGATTTCGATGGTGTGTGTCAGGTTGTGGCTTGATACGAGGATGGTGGCTCCTGTTTCCTGGTTGTAGGTATGGAGCAGGTGTTTCAATGCCGATTGTGAACTGGGGTCGAGAAAATTAAAGGGTTCGTCCAGTATCAGGAGTTGCGGTTGGTTGAGCAATGCGGCAAGGATGCCCACTTTTTGCTTGTTGCCCGCCGAGAGGTTCCGGATAAGTTTCTTCTGTCCCAGTATTTCTCCGTTCATAAAGCGTTCGTAGGGTACCAGACGCTGGTCTACGGTTGTCTTGTCAAGGTTACACATCTTGCCCACAAAGTAGAAATATTCTTCGGGCGTGAGGTAATCGATAAGGAAACTTTCGTCCATATAGGCACCGGTTGTGTCTTTCCATGCTTCGCTTTGGTTCACTTCGGTTTCACCGATGTAAACATTTCCTTCGTCTGCTTTCAGCAGGTCCAGGATAAGCCGGAAGAGAGTGGTTTTTCCGGCTCCATTGTTGCCCACCAGTCCGAGGATTTCTCCGCTGTGTATGGTATAGTCGTCTACGTCAAGCACGGTACGCTTGCCATATATTTTCTTCAGATGGTTGATTGTTATATCCATTTTATGAGTTTGAAGTTTTCTGATTGTTTTATCTTGTATTCCTGAATCCTTCCATGTTCCGGTAGCGCCGTGCCATGAATCGTATGTAGATGTTGCGTATCCAGTGAGGGTGGGTAACAAATCCGATTATGCCCATGGTGCACATCACAATGTAACTTGTCGTTGCCCCCAATGCCAGTTCCAGTCCTTTATAGATAACCAGTGGCAGGGTGAACGAAGCGACCAGTATAACGGTCTGATAGGCATTGTTGCCTTGGCGTTTGCCCATCAGTCCCATATTGAGAGGGGCCGTCTTGTCATTGTACACCGCCATTTGCATCACACCGGGGAAGATGACGCCTGCTGTAAAAATCAGGTAAGTCACCGACATGAGCAAGGAGATGCTTCCTCTGAATACCGGTATCAGGCAACATACAAAGGGGATGATAAGAAGGGCACATTGTACGTAGTATTTGGCACAAAGCATATTATAAATACTTTCCCGGCGAACCATCAGCCCGTCGATGTAGTTCCCTTCTATTGCCATCGTCTGTATCAGGGTAGAAAGTCCCATTACGCAATAACAATACAGGCAAATAAAATCGTTCATGAGTCCGTCTCCATATACTTCGAAAGTCAGTGCCAGTGCAAAGAGCACCGTCAGTATGGTGAAACTCCAGAACTGGCTTCGGGGGGTCTTGTTCCGGACGAGCATCTTCAGTTCGAGCCGGATATAATCGCCTACATTTCCGTAACGGTCAAGGAAGCTATAGTCGCTGATGTGTTTGAGGCGGGTATCTTCTACGCGGGAAAGTTCGTTGTAAATAAGGTGTAGCTGCACTTTGCGGTTAAGCATACCCAGCATACCTGCCAGTATCAGGGCGCCGATGAAGGCAAGCGGATTCCACAGGATAAAGGCTTCACCTAAATTCATCGTGAAAGTGCTTACCCAGTGTGTGCCGGGTAAGAACTCAAGTAGGGCAAAGATGCCATAAACAGGCAGGCACCAGCAGATGTAGACAAATTTCTGACGCTTCAATACCCGGATGAGCATGCTCCAATAGCTGTTTGCCACGGTGAGCAGCCAAATGCCGAAAGCATATCCCAGCACTCCTGCCAGTCCGTAGAAACGGGTGACGCTAAGCAGGGCAAAGGGGATGAACAAGAAGAGCCAGAACAGATTGAACGGGTTGGCGGCTTCTCGCAGAAGGAGTGCGGCCATCACTTTCTTTTTGGGTATAGGAAGCAAGAGGAAGGGCTTGATTTCCTGTACTGGAGTAGGGAACAGAAACCTTATCAGAAAATCGAGGGTCAAGACAATGAGCAAACCTTTGTTCAAGATGTGATAAGGTTCCATGTTGGGAAAACTGTCGGAAAAAGCAGCGGGCAGCAATACCCCGAAGAAAACGAGGTATGCTGCCCAAAATGCAATTCCGATATAAATCATTACTTTGGCGAAGCGGTTTTTCTCGAACATCGGATTCCGCTTTTCGTCAAGTTTCTGTATGCGTCGGATATCGGAGTAGAGTGACATAGGCATCCGGTTTTAATTGGTATCGCCCGAAGTCATGCTCACTTCGATGCGGTTCTTTTGTGCCATTAATGTCTTGGCAAATTGCTGGAGGTCGGCATTTGTGATGCCATTCACCAGGTCGGTATATCCGGTGCGTCCGTCCATGCCTTCCCACAGGCTTCCGTAGAGCAGGCTCATCCAGTATCCGTTTTCTTTCTGGTTGGCTTCGTAGGTTTTCAGCATGTATTCTTTTACTTTAGCCAGGTCTTCAGCTTTAGGGCCTCCGGCTATAAATTCTTCGATGCCTTTGTCTATAAGCAGGCTCATGTCGGCACGCTTGGTAGGGTCGGTATCAAAAAAGATTTGTAGCGTGGCTTCTTCCTTCGGATATTTGCTGAGGTTGCCTTGTACGCTTACGCCATACGATGCTCCTGCTTCTTCGCGCACGGTCTCGGTATATTTCATTGTAAGCAGTTGCGAGAGCATACTCATCATCAGTTTATTCTTCAGGGTATATTCGCATGTGCCGCTTTCTACGATAATAACGGTTGCTTTTTGGGTTTGCAGGTCTTTGTGGAAGATGTTTTTCCACTCTCCCTTGCGGATGTCCAGCTTCGGGTCACGGAAGTTTTCCTTACGTCCCGTCGATGGCAAACCACCCAGATAAGTCTCGATGAGTGGAGTAGCGGTAGCAGGATCGATGTTGCCCACGAAAATGAAGGTAAAGTCGCTTGCATCCTTGAATCGGTCGCGATACATTTCCATTACTTTCCCGTAGTCTATCTGGTCTACCTTGTCGGCCTTGATGCGTGCGGCACGAGGATTATCACCATATAACACTTTGGTTATTGTGTCACTCAACGCCGTGTTCGGGTTTGCTTCCTGATTGGCAAGTTGAGCTTTCAGCCGGTTCTTGAATGATTCGAAAGCTGCCTGGTCGGTGCGTGGAGCGGTGAACGACAGGTAGGTGAGCTGAAGCATTGTCTCAAGGTCTTTCGGGGCACAACTTCCGTTTACGGCTTCGGTCAGGGTACGTACAGATGCTGATGCCGAAGCTACTTTTCCCGCCAATATTTTTTGGAGGTCGATGGCACTGAAGTTGCCCAGACCGCCCAAAGATACGACTTCATCGAGTACGGCGTATTGCAGGGCATCCTCATCATCGAATAGGGAGTTCCCTCCAGCACTGAACGATTGCATCCGGATTTCATCTGCCTTGAAATTGGTAGGCTTCAATACCATGCGTACCCCGTTGCTTAATGTGAGAATTGTTGATTCAAATGGTCCTTTTTCTGTATTTGTCACTTTGCCTCCAGTCGGTTTTTCTTTCATCAGTGGCTCGTCAGAAGTCTTGTCGACATAAGGTTCCAGTTTTTCAGCATTTACTTCTGCCAGTACCTTGCGGATGCTTTCCTCGGTGGGATATTTCATTCCTTCCTTGTCAGGGCAGAACAGGCATACTACCCGGTTGGTGTCGCTTACCTGTTGCTGGTAGAGTTGGTTCACACTTTCCAAGGGGATGTTGGGTACCAACTGGTTCATCATTGTGTATTTATATTCTACACTGGGGATAGGCTCTCCATCAATAAAATTAGATACGTATTGGGCTACGAACTGATTGTTTTTCATTTTATCGCGTTCGTTGTACACGTTTTCCAGGTTGCTCAGGTAATCGGCTTTTGCCCGTGCATATTCACTGGCGGTGAATCCGAATCGGTGTGCGCGTTCGATTTCTCGCATCAGAGCTTTCAGTCCGCTTTCTATTCCATCTTCTTTACAGATGGCAACACCCGTAAATGCCCGTTTTGTCTTGGCAAGGATAAAGTCCATGTCTTGCGCTCCGGCATTGATGAAGGGTGGGGTAGCAGTGAGTAGAAGTTCTTGCAAGCGGGCGTTCAGCATGTGACTGATGGCATAGTCCATAAATGAATAGGCAAGGTATCCTACGGTGTTCTTCATTTCTGCAGGGAAAGGTTCATGTTTGTGGAATACCATGACTTGGTTGATTTCCTGTTCCTTGTCTTTGTTGATGGACACGATGGTTTCTTTATTGTCGGGCACTGGATAATGTACTCGTTCTGCGGGGTTGGCAGGCATTTGGATGGGACCGAACAGGTTCTTGATTTTCTGTTCTATCTGGTCTACGTTCACGTCACCTACTACGATAATGCCTTGTTGGTCGGGGCGGTACCATTTTTCATAATAGTCGCGCAACGCCTGATAAGGGAAATTGTCTACAACTTCCATCGTTCCGATAGGCAGGCGATAGGCATATTTGCTTCCTGCAAAGATGGTAGGGAAAGCAGTTTCGTACATACGCATCATGGCTCCGGTACGTGTACGCCATTCTTCGTGGATGACTCCGCGTTCTTTATCTATTTCTTTAGGGTCGAGAGTGAGGTCGTCTGCCCAGTCGTGCAGGATAAGGAGGCACGAATCGATGATGCCTTCACGGATGACAGGTACATCGTTGATGTTATATACCGTTTCATCGATGGAAGTGTAAGCATTCAGGTTGACACCGAATTTTACACCGATGGATTCCAGGTATTCGCGTAGTGAGTTTCCCGGAAAGTTCTTGGTACCATTGAAGCACATATGTTCAAGGAAGTGTGCCAGTCCGCGCTGGTTGTCTTCTTCCAAAATCGAACCTACTTTTTGTGCAATGTAGAAGTCTGCCTGTTTTTCGGGCAGTTCATTATGACGGATGTAGTAAGTCAGTCCGTTTTCCAGCTTACCTGTTCTTACATCAGGGTCGGTGGGAATAGGCGGCATTTGTTGTGAAAATGCTGTAGCCGCACTTCCTATCAGGAAAGCGGCAATCAGTGTCTTTCTGTAAAAGTTCTTCATTGTGGTAAGTTTTTATGAGTTTGCCACAGATTACACAGATGCCTTCTGGTGGTTTGCCTGTGTAATCTGTGGTGAAAAAAGCATCAAAGCAAGCCGTTGGCCGAAAGGTATCGTTCGGTTTCTATGGCGGCTTTGCATCCGCTTCCGGCCGCAGTGATGGCTTGCCGGTAATGGGGATCGGCAACATCACCGGCGGCGAACACGCCCGGCACACCTGTGCGTGGTGTTCCTGCTTCGGTCAGGATATATCCTGTTTCGTCAGTTTTTATCCATGGTTTGAATATGTCCGAATTCGGTTTGTGACCGATGGCAAGGAAAAATCCGTCGATAGGTACATCGTAACGCTCTTCATCGGGTTCTCCCATGCGTTTTACTACGTGCATTCCTTCCACACCGTTTTCACCATACAGACCTATGGCATTGTGTTCGAACAGCACTTGGATGTTAGGATGATTCAACACACGTTCTTGCATAATCTTGGAAGCGCGTAAATAAGGTTTGCGTACTACCAGATAGACTTGTTTCGCCAGTCCGGCAAGGTAGATAGCCTCTTCACAGGCGGTATCGCCTCCTCCTACTACGGCTACGGTCTTTTTCCGGTAGAAGAAGCCGTCGCATGTGGCGCAGGCGCTTACCCCCATGCCTGCATATTTCTTTTCGTCTTCCAGTCCCAGATATTTAGCGGTAGCTCCGGTGGCGATGATGGCGGTATCGGCGGTGATTTCTTTTTCATCATCTGTCCAGAAGTGGTAAGGAGCCTGGCTTAAGTCTGCTTTGACGATGATACCAGAGCGGATGTCTGCCCCAAAACGGGCTGCTTGCCGGCGCAGGTCATCCATCAGTACCGGTCCGGTCACTCCTTCGGGATAACCCGGGAAGTTTTCCACTTCAGTCGTAATGGTGAGTTGTCCTCCGGGTTGGATTCCTTCGTAAAGTACCGGTGCGATGTTGGCGCGTCCGGCATAGATAGCTGCCGTATATCCGGCGGGTCCTGATCCGATAATCAGGCATTTTACATGTTCTGTTGTCATATTCTTTTGATTGGTTTAATGAGATTATTCAATTCTTTTAATGAAACAAAGATAGTGTATTTTGCCGAAGTGACCAAACAATCTAAAAAACTGTTTCGTATGGACACGGAACTATATGGATTAAGCTATGCATTCAGCTACATGCGCCGGTGCATATATATTCGTTTCCTTCCTTAAGAGTCTTGATTATTGGTTGTGCAGGGTGTGGAAACAGTTTTTTCATCGCATGTCAATTACTTCCGCCTGTGGGTATTTTTTCGCATCGAAACGGAATGTGTCGTTGGTATAGGACATTCCGGTCTGATAGTCGAGTATGCGGAATTCTTGGGTTTGTCCACTGGCCAGTTTGACGGTGATATAGAGAGGCTGATAGTTTTCGGAAAGGAAAAGCACTACCGATTCGATATCACCTTTTTGGCGGGGGGTAAGGATGATTTCGTTGCCTTCTTTACCTCGTATGGTATGCTTGCCTCCATAGCGGCAATGGAAAAGCCGGTTGTAAGAGTTTATCAAAGCGTATGGATTGATGCTTTGCAGTTCGTCGGGGGAGGGGGTAGAGACGGTCACTTCTTCGTTTTGTTCCACATAACTCCATTGGGTAGTTCCGTCGAACCAGCTTTTTACGCCTCCACATTCCAGGTAGAAACATGTTCCTTTCAGGGCGAGGGTTCCTTGTTGGCTTCCCCCGAACCGGATGCTTATTCCGCCGGATTTCTGGTAAGCAGTGGCGGCTTTGCTTAAGATGGATTGGGCACGGGTGTCTTCGTTGGCTTGCAGGTTTACAGATACCAGTAAGGCTAGCAAGCAGGAGAAAAAGATACGTTTCATCATATTTATGAAGTTTTGGAATACCGCAGGTTGCATGTGCCGGAAAGAACGGTTAGGGCAATCATGCAATCTGCGGTTGGTTTTAATTTTTCAAATTGTTCATGCGCATGGCAAGGTCGTTTTCGTCCATGCAGAGCACTTCGCGTGCTTTGCTTCCATTGGCAGGACCTACGATGCCGGCACGTTCCAACTGGTCCATGATACGTCCGGCGCGGTTGTATCCGATGGAGAACTTGCGTTGGATGAGTGAGGTGGACCCTTGCTGGTGGTAGATGAGCAGGCGGGCAGCTTCTTCGAAGAGTGGGTCGAGCCGGTTCATGTCTACGTCGGCACTGCTTCCTCCTTCTGTGTCGTCTTCTACTTCGGGCAGCATGAAAGCGGTGGGATATCCCTGTTGGTGGCTGATGAAATCGACTATACGTTCTACTTCGGGCGTATCAACGAAGGCACATTGTACACGTACAGGGTCGTTGCCTTGCAGGTAGAGCATATCGCCTTTACCGATAAGCTGTTGTGCACCAGGACGGTCTAAGATGGTACGTGAGTCCATCATCGATGCTACGCGGAATGCTACGCGTGCAGGGAAGTTTGCCTTGATGGTTCCGGTGATGATGTTTGTAGTAGGCCGTTGGGTAGCGATGATGGCATGGATACCGACAGCACGTGCCAGTTGGGCAATGCGGCAGATAGGAAGCTCGATTTCCTTGCCGGCGGTCATTATCAGGTCACCGAACTCATCGATAATGATGACGATATACGGCATAAAGCGGTGTCCGTTTTCAGGGTTCAGCTGGCGGTTGATAAACTTTGCGTTGTATTCCTTGATATTACGGCATCCTGCTTTTTGCAAGAGGTCGTAGCGGGTGTCCATCTCGATACAGAGCGAGTTTAAGGTTTGCACCACTTTGGTTACATCGGTGATGATGGCGCTGTCCGAGTCGGGCAACTTGGCAAGGTAGTGCTTTTCTATCGGTGCATAGATGGCAAACTCTACTTTTTTCGGGTCGACGATGACGAATTTCAGTTCGCTAGGGTGTTTCTTATATAATAAGGAGGTGACGATGGCGTTCAATCCTACTGATTTACCTTGTCCTGTAGCACCAGCTACCAGCATGTGGGGAGCTTTTGCCAGGTCGACAATGAAAACATCGTTGGTGATGGTTTTTCCCAAGGCTACAGGGAGTTCGAATGTAGTGTCTTGGAATTTTTTACTGTTCAATATAGAGCTCATTGATACGATGCGCGGGTTGGCGTTCGGCACTTCAATACCGATGGTTCCCTTACCCGGAATAGGAGCGATGATACGGATGCCCAGTGCCGAAAGGCTCAGGGCGATGTCATCTTCCAAGTTGCGGATGCGGTTGATGCGTACTCCTTCGGCAGGAGTGATTTCATACAATGTAACGGTAGGGCCTACGCTGGCCTTGATGGAACTGATTTCGATGCCAAAGCTTCGCAATACCTGGATGATACGGTCTTTGTTGGCATTTTGCTCTTGCATATCAATGGCAGGGGTGTTGTCGTTATACGAATTGAGCAGGTCGAGTGTCGGGAAGTGGTAGTGTTCCAGATCCAGCCGCGGATTGTAAGGCTGGTCTAGCGATCCACGTTCGTCTTCCTGTTCTTCTTCTTCTTCGGGAGTTTCTTCTATTTCGAACGTGGGCTCTTCGGTCGTTTTTGCCTGAGTTTTCTGATGGATTGTCCCGGCTTCGGCTATTACCGTTTCATCGGGTTGTTTACGCATTTCGGTAGCATAGGCTGGCGTTGTGTTGTCTGCCTGGCTTTCTATGGGGTCAAGTTCTATTTCTACCGGCTGTTCGTCTTCTTTTGTGCCGGTGGCATCTGATGTGTTGTCGGGCGTATGGTGCAGGGCAGTGTTTTCCGTATCGGCCGGCTGTTGGGCAGCTTCTGTAGGGAACGCTTCTTTTCTTTTGTTCCGTTTCGGAAGGGCTGGATGGAAAGCTTTTCGTACTACTTGCATCGTTTCACGGGTAAAGAAAATGCCGATGAGTACCAAGGTAACCAGCAAAACGAGGATAAGTCCTGGTGCACCGATTTGGGAACAAATCCATTGGCTCACATTATATCCGTGCAATCCTCCAGGATAGAGGAAAGAGTCTTGAAACGTGCCTCCGAAGGCAAAGCCTAAAGTGACGGATAGCCATACCATTAATATGGAGCAGCTTACGAACCATTTCCATACGGTGAACCGGTAAGCTTTCATCAGCCTCATGCCGCAGACAATGAGGAACACCACAATAAAATATGCCGAAATCCCGAAACAATCGTTTATAAGGAATTGCGAAAGTTGGGCTCCGCGTGCTCCGGCATAGTTTTGTATGCCGTTCTGGGTTTCGAGCAATTCCCCGGGATCTGGATGTGCCAGGATACTTTGGTCGTTTCCTCCGGTAAAAAAGAATGAGCTGAATGCCAGTAGCATATAGACACCGAATATGACACAAAGCAAGCCGAGGATGAAGTGTATGGTTTCGCCTTTTATGGCGGTAAGCATCTTTTTGGGAAGGATGTTTTTCTCTTCGTTTTCTTTTGTTTCTGTCTTTTTCTTCATAATGTTATAGCAAAATGGTAAAAATCAATCGCAAATGTACGAATATTTTTTTGTATTTTTGTGCCGCAATCAAGTTTCGTTATGAAAAAGAATTTATCAGTCGTTTACGATAAAAATACAGTCGAGTTTGTAACGGTGGCTGCAGAGTTTTGTGGCTTCCTCGAGCGTGTTGGTGAAATAGAACATCCTGAGTTCGTGGATAAGGTGTTGAAGTTGCTTCCGTTGCTCTATCTGAAAGCATCAATGCTTCCGGAACATGCCGTGCGGATGGATGAGTTTGACCCTGAAGTTTTTGTAACCGAAGGTGATTACGAGCGTGTGCGTGCCGGTGTGGCATCTTTGATGGGGAGACATGATGATTACCTTGAAGTGTTTGTAGAGGATATGGTATATAGCGACACGCCTATTCATCAGACCATATCAGAGAACCTTGCCGATATTTACCAGGCGTTGAAAGATTTTGTGTGCGTGTACCGTTTGGGATTTGACCAGACGATGAATGATGCATTGGTGATTTGTCGCGAAGGGTTTGCAGAGTTCTGGGGGCAGCGTCTGGTCAATGTCATGCGTGCCTTGCATGATGTGAAATACAATACTGCTTCCGGGCAGGAGGATAATGACGGCTATACGGGAAATGATTTGTACGGTGGGCTTGAAACCGATGATGATGGTTCGGGCGACCGTTGGGAGTGAGAAAAGCATGTGAGAACTCAAAAAACATTTATGATTATATTACAGAATAAGATATCCAAACAAGAAGTGTCTGAGATGCCGAAGGTTAGTTTCTCGGGGCGCATTTTTGTTATCTATACCGAAACGGAAGCACGTAAGGCAATCGATTACTTGAACACGCATTCTGTAGTAGGGGTGGATACCGAGACACGTCCTTCTTTCCGTAAAGGGATGACTCATAAGGTCGCTCTTTTGCAAATAGCTACTTATGACACGTGTTTCTTGTTCCGCTTGAACCATTTGGGACTTCCCGATTTTCTGGAAGAATTTTTGCAGAATGATGTGTTGAAGGTAGGATTGTCGTTGCGCGATGATTTTGCTGTGCTCCGTAAGCGGAATGGAGGCGATTTGCGTGACGGAAACTGGATAGAGTTGCAGGATTATGTGCCGCATTTCGGTATTGAAGAGAAAAGTCTGCAAAAAATCTATGCATTGCTTTTTGGCAAGAAAATATCGAAGGCGCAACGCCTTTCCAATTGGGAGGCAGAGGTGCTTACTGAAGCACAGCAGTTGTATGCTGCTACAGATGCTTGGGCATGTGTGGAAATTTACAGTTATCTTGAAGACCTTCGGAGTCATGGCAACTACCGCATTGAAAAGGTAGAGGAGAAGGCTGGTGAATAGTTTCAACAGCATAGGGAGTCTTTGGGGACCTTTCTTTGTCTGATATCAATCGTTTAATCTATTAATAAATATTATATAACGTGTCATATAAAAGAGTCTATTTGAAATCCGGAAAGGAAGAATCATTGAAGCGTTTTCATCCTTGGATTTTCTCAGGTGCCATAGCTCGGGTAGAGAATGAACCGGAAGAAGGAGAAGTAGTAGATGTATATACATCGGAGAAGGAATTTATCGCTTGCGGACATTTCCAGATTGGAAGCATTGCAGTACGGGTACTTTCGTTTGTACAAGAACCGGTTGACCGTGCTTTTTGGGTACGTAAATTGTCGTGTGCACGTAAGGTACGTGAGGCTTTGGGACTGATTGGTAATCCGCAGACCAATACTTATCGCCTGGTGCATGGTGAAGGCGATAACCTGCCCGGCTTGATAGTTGATATTTATGGTAAGACGGCTGTGATGCAGGCTCATTCGGCAGGAATGCACCTGGACCGGATGGAAATAGCTGCCGCTTTGTCCGAAGTAATGGATGATACGGTTCAGAATATCTATTACAAGTCGGAAACCACGTTGCCTTTCAAGGCCGATTTGCTGGCTACTGAAAATGGATTTATCCGAGGTGGAAGTGTAGATAATGTAGCGATGGAAAATGGTTTGAAGTTTCATGTTGATTGGCTTAAAGGACAAAAAACAGGTTTTTTTGTCGACCAGCGGGAAAACCGTCGCTTATTGGAACGTTATGCAGCAGGGAGAAATGTACTTAATATGTTCTGCTATACAGGTGGATTTTCGTTCTATGCAATGCGCGGAGGTGCCAGACTGGTACATTCTGTAGACAGTTCTTCGAAAGCAATCGACCTTACTAATGAAAATGTGCAGTTGAATTTTCCTGGCGATGTGCGTCATCAGGCATTTGCCGAAGATGCATTCAAGTATCTTGACCGTATGGGAGAACAGTATGATTTGATTATTCTTGATCCACCGGCTTTTGCCAAGCACCGTGACGCACTTCGTAATGCCTTGCGTGGATATACCAAACTCAACGCAAAAGCTTTCGAGAAGATTCGTCCGGGAGGGATTCTGTTTACTTTCTCCTGTTCGCAGGTGGTAACGAAGGATAATTTTCGCAATGCGGTCTTTACAGCTGCTGCTCAGGCAGGGCGTAGTGTGCGTATCTTGCACCAGCTGACTCAGCCCGGTGACCATCCGGTAAATATCTATCATCCTGAAGGAGAATATTTGAAAGGATTGGTATTGTATGTGGAGTAACCAAAGTTGACGAGATATCATTATAAGTTGACAAGGTTTTGAGTAGTTAATGTATCAGAAAACCTTGTCAACTTATTGACGTGTCGCTATTCTACTGTGACCGATTTTGCCAAGTTCCGTGGTTGGTCTACATCTTTGCCTTTGCATACGGCAATATGGTAGGCTAATAGTTGGAGGGGAATAGTGGTAATGAGTGGTTCCAGGCATTCCAGAGTTTCTGGTATTTCGATGCATTCGTCTGCCAGTTTGCTGATTATCGTGTCGTTCGGGTTTATTAAAGCGATGATGTGCCCTTTTCGTGCCTTGATTTCCTGAATGTTGCTTATTATTTTTTCATACATTGCATTTTGTGTGGCAATGACTACTACGGGCATTTCTGTGTCTATCAAAGCGATGGGGCCATGTTTCATTTCGGCAGCCGGATAGCCTTCGGCATGAATATACGAGATTTCTTTTAATTTCAGTGCACCTTCCAATGCTACAGGATAGCTGTATCCGCGTCCTAAGTAGATGAAATTGTGTGCATATGTGAATATGCGCGATAATTCGGCAATGTTTTGGTTTTGTTTTAATACCTCTTTTATTTTTTCTGGTATCTGCTCCAGTTCGTCAATGATACAGCGGTACGTTGTGTCATTAATAAGTTGCTTTTCTTTGCTCAGTGCCAGGGCAAAGAGGGTTAGCACTGTTACCTGGCCGGTAAAGGCTTTGGTGGATGCCACCCCGATTTCGGGACCTACATGGATGTATGAACCAGTATCCGTGTTTCGTGGAATGGACGAACCTACTACGTTGCAGATGCCGTATACGAAAGCTCCTTTTTCTTTTGCCAATTCGATGGCTGCCAGCGTGTCGGCTGTTTCACCTGATTGTGAGAGGGCAATAACTACATCTCCATTGTCAATCACCGGATTGCGATAACGGAACTCCGAGGCGTATTCCACTTCCACAGGGATGCGGCAGAAGGTTTCGATGAGTTGTTTCCCGATAAGTCCGGCATGCCATGAGGTACCGCAAGCTACAATGATGAATCTTCGTGCTCCAAGCAGGCGCTCTTTATGTTCGCTTATGGCAGAGAGCTGTACTTCATGAGTCTCTTTGTTCACTCTTCCACGCATGCAGTCGTTGATGCATTCGGGTTGCTCGAATATTTCTTTCAGCATGAAATGTGGGTATCCGTCTTTTTCCAGCCGGCCGATGTTCAGGTCTATTTTTTTCACTTCGGCCAGTTGTAGTTCGTTTTCAAGATTGACTACCTTAAGTGCTTTCCCAGGTTCGAGTACCGCTATTTCATTATCCTGTAGGTAAACCACTTTGTCTGTATATTCTACGATAGGAGTAGCATCTGATGCCAGAAAAAATTCGTCATTTCCTACACCGATTATTAATGGGCTGCTTTTGCGTGCCGCAAGAATGCGGCCTGGTTGTCGTCGGTCAATAACGGCGATGGCGTATGCTCCGATAACGCGGTGTAAGGCTATCCGGATAGCATCCAGCAGGTCAATATGCGAACTGGTCTGGATATAGTCTATGAGTTGGACCAGCACTTCGGTATCGGTCGAACTTTTAAAGGTATATCCTTTTTGTTGGAGTTGTTCGCGCAAAAGGGCGTAATTCTCAATGATACCATTGTGTACCAATGCCAGGTTTCCTGATTGAGACACGTGTGGGTGAGCGTTAGCTTGGCATGGTTCTCCGTGTGTAGCCCAGCGTGTATGGGCGATGCCGATGCATCCTGTCACATCTTTTTGCGTGGTGAGTTCTTCCAGATTCAAAACTTTTCCTTTAGCTTTATACACATTTAGCTTGTGGTATTCATTGATCAGCCCTACTCCGGCACTGTCATATCCACGGTATTCCAGTCGTTTTAACCCTTTTATCAGGATGGGGTAAGCTTGTTTTTGTCCGATGTATCCTACGATTCCACACATAATTTTTTTGTTTAGTTGTTGTATTCTTTAGTAAAAAACGAATGAAGAAAGATGACTGACGGTATCTTATCTCTTGATTTTTTACTGATTTTCTGGTATTGTAATTAGCTAAAAAGAATGTCCGCAATTAGCCGGTCCAGTTGAGTTGTAAACGCAGTACTACTGCGTTTGCCGATGAAGATATATTCGTAGGCGGATGCAGTTATATTCAACCGCGGATGCAGTATATATTCATTTTTCAGAGGTATTGTATTGGCTGAATGCGGACATTCATTATAATTAAATAGAAGAGTGCTTCAGGCAGTTTAACGGATTGTGTTGTAAGAGCGTACTAATTTTTCGTCGTTCTTTATGCCACGGATGGCAAGCCAATTCAGCACAAGCGAAATAAATGGCAAGCAAATTGCCCATGAGGGGGTGAAGCTACCGTATGCCGCCAATACAGAATAAGCATATATTCCTACTACGAGATAGTATGCTACCAAAACCACATTACTGAATATAGCCAAGCGGATTTGCCGCATACGTTTTTTATAGAAGAAAATGGTGACGAATGCAAGTAAGGCAGCTATGAACAGGAGCACAAACATTACTCCCGGTGTGTAATTTGAGGTACCGTCTGCAGCGATAACAGACAGATTGCTTAACACAGCCACACTGGTTTCTGTATAAAAATATCCCACAGGTACCGACATCGCGATTGCCAGCAGTACTGTAGCCACAAATAAATAAACTGTTTGAATACGTTGTATCATAACTAGTCTTTCTTTTCTAGAACAAAAAGACACAGAAGCGTATTCTTATACCTTTTCCCTTATTCTGGAAAGTCTGGTAACAATACGTATCTGTGTCCTGTTTTTAATTCGATTATTGCAATTTTTCTTTTTCCTTGGCCGGATTGCGGTAATATACCTTGCCTTCAATATATTCTTGGGTGGCAATCAATGTTGGTTTCGGCAATTTTTCATAATAACGTGAAATTTCAATCTGCTCCCTGTTCTCGAACACTTCCTCCAAATTATCATTGTAAGAAGCAAATTCTTGAAGTTTTTTAGACAAATCGTTCTTCATTTCTACGCCGATCTGATTTGCGCGCTTACCGATAATAGCTACGGTTTCATAGATATTACCCGTGTCTTCACACAATTCCATCAGGTTACGGGTAATGGTATTGGTCGGAGCGTTTGTTTTTTTGTAATCCATAATTTTACTTTATTATAAACCTTTGATTAATTTTCGTCTTTTATGTATTGGCTGGCATCCTTGAAGATTTTTTCCACTTCCGGCATATACTTGCTTTCGGGAAATTCGTTTTTGAATGCATAATACTCGTCTATTGCTTCGCGCATACGTTCTTCCTTCTTTTCAAGGACACTTTCTTTTGCCATATCATATTTGGCCCGGAGAATCAGAATCGAAAGATCTTCCCGCCGTTTGGTATAGGGATAATCCCGTAAGACATTCTGTGCTGTCACAACGGCTGCAAGATAATTGTTACCCGTACTGCTATACGAGGTGTTTCCTGTGTACGAACCTAGGTCGTAATACAGTTTTGCAGACAAGTATTCTTTTTCCACCAGTTTGTCTTGCAATTCGTAAATCATGTTTTGGGCTATTTCCTTGCGTGAACTTGTCGGAAAGTATTCGATGAACATCTGTAATTCCTGAATGGCTTTATAAGTACTTGTCTGGTCCAACCGCGGTTCAGGTGTATCCAGATACAGCGATTTTCCACAGAAAAAGCGTGCCAATTCAGTATAGGTTCCACGCGGGTAAGTAGTGTAATACACATTAAAATAATGAGAAGCCGAAATATAATCGCCTTGGTTGAAATACGTCATAGCCAACATATATGCTGACTCTTCTGCATTGGCCGTTCCTTTCAAGATAGAAATCAGTTCTTCCAGCAAGGTTGCAGCCCGGCTGTTCTGACCTTTGGCAAAATACCCTTTGGCTGCCTCATATTTATATTCGTAGTCCGTACTTTTAAGTACGGTATTATACTCCCCGCACGAAGACAACACTCCGCCAAGAAGCAATGCCATAACGATGTACTTTTTCATATCAATCTATATAGTTGTGCAAAATTACGGCTTTCTGCCGAATAATGCAACATCTCAATAATTTTTAATACAAAAAATCTCGTCTGTTCCATTCCGATAAAAATTATTGTGTAACTTTACACGCTTTTTAAACATAGCCGTATGAATTTTGAACTCGTATCAGACTACCAGCCTACTGGCGACCAGCCGGAAGCTATCGCGCAATTGACCGAAGGAGTAAAAAATGGCATTCCTGCCCAGACGCTGCTTGGTGTGACTGGGTCGGGTAAGACGTTTACCATTGCCAATGTCATCAAGAACATCAACAAGCCAACGTTGATTCTGAGTCACAACAAGACACTTGCCGCTCAATTGTATGGTGAGTTTAAAAATTTCTTTCCGAACAATGCCGTAGAATATTATGTTTCCTACTACGATTACTATCAGCCGGAAGCTTATATCCCCTCTACTGATACTTACATAGAGAAAGATCTTGCCATAAACGAGGAAATTGACAAGTTGAGGCTTGCTGCTACCTCGGCTTTGCTTTCTGGCAGGAAAGATGTCATTGTGGTATCATCTGTATCCTGTATTTATGGAATGGGTAATCCGGCAGATTTTTACAATAACGTAATAGATATTAAGAAAGGCAAACGGATAGATCGGAATGTCTTTCTCAGAAAATTGGTAGACAGTCTCTATGTCAGAAACGATATTGAACTGAACCGGGGAAACTTCCGGGTAAAAGGAGATACGGTGGATATTTATCTCGCTTATACCGACAGTGCTTTGAGGGTGATGTTTTGGGATGACGAAATAGATGCTATTGAAGAGATAGACCCGGTTTCAGGGCACAGGCAGGCAGAATTTGACGAGTACAGAATTTACCCGGCCAATCTGTTCATGACTACAAAGGAAAGTGTGCTCCGGGCTATTCACGAAATAGAAGACGACCTTACCAAACAAGTGGCTTTTTTTGAAGATCAGGGAAAAACGTTCGAAGCCAAGCGTTTGTACGAACGTGTTACTTATGACATGGAAATGCTTCGCGAACTGGGGCATTGTTCCGGTATTGAGAATTATTCAAGATACTTCGATGGTAGGGAGGCAGGTACCCGTCCTTATTGCTTGCTCGACTTTTTCCCGAAAGATTTTCTGATGGTTATCGATGAGAGTCATGTCAGTGTGCCGCAAATTCGTGCTATGTATGGAGGTGACCGTGCCCGTAAGGAAAACCTGATTAAATATGGGTTTCGTTTGCCGGCAGCTATGGATAACCGCCCGTTGAAGTTTGACGAGTTTCAGGAAATGGTGAAGCAAGTTATTTATGTCAGTGCTACCCCAGACGATTACGAACTGGAGCAAAGTGAAGGAATTGTCGTGGAACAAGTCATCCGTCCTACTGGTTTATTGGATCCGGTTATTGAGGTGCGTCCCAGTATGAACCAAGTGGACGACCTGATGGAAGAAATTCAGCAACGTATTGAAATGCAGGAGCGTGTACTTGTCACCACGCTTACCAAGCGTATGGCAGAAGAACTGACTGAATACTTGCTCAACCATGGTATCCGTTGCACCTACATACATAGCGATGTAGAGACACTGGAGCGTGTGAGGATAATGGACGATTTGCGCCAAGGTACCTACGATGTGTTGATTGGGGTCAATTTGCTTCGTGAAGGGCTTGACCTGCCTGAAGTGTCGCTGGTTGCCATATTGGACGCGGATAAGGAAGGCTTTCTTCGTTCACACCGGTCGTTGACCCAGACAGCCGGCAGGGCAGCTCGGAATGTTAATGGGAAAGTCATTATGTATGCCGACAGGATAACTGACAGTATGCGGCTGACTATCGATGAAACGAATCGCCGCCGCATCAAGCAGCTGGCTTACAACGAAGCACATGGCATCACGCCTCAACAAATCAAGCGGGCATACAACAACGTTTTGCTTGAAAAGACAGATACCGAGACATCGGTTTCGAAACAACCTAAGGCTTACACCGATGCTCCGGAACAGTTCTATGCTGCGGCAGACCCGATTGTACAATACATGTCAAAAGAACAGTTGCAGAAAAGCATCAATCGCACTCGGAAGCTGATGCAGGAAGCGGCTAAGAAACTGGATTTCATTGAAGCTGCACAATATCGTGATGAGCTTATCCGTCTGGAAAATTCATTAAAAGAAAAACCGTGATATTGCCTGGAAAGCGTGTTTCACTTTCTGCATACTTTGGGAAATATGATTTTAGGAGACGTCTCAACAGGTACTTTTTTATGATAGGTTTTCGAGACCGATGAATCTTTAATCAAAAGAAAGGGCTCAAGATAGAAAATGAGATGTCTTGGTTTTATACTTATGATATGAAGTCCTTTATACTTTATAATATATAAGGTAAGAAAGGAAAGATTTCTCTTGCTTCATGTCTTGACTTTAATCCCAAATGCTATTTTGAGCCTTTCTTTATTGTCTTTATCTGTCTTTTTTAATCTGTAAATGAACCGTAGCGTGTAGGCAATAGTTTGCGGTCTCCCAATGTGTTGTCTACGCGTGCCACATTTATCCAGAATTTGTTTTCTCGTACACTTGTTGTCGGATAGACAGCTTTTTCACGTGTGTAAAAATGTTGCCATCGATCTGATACGGCTTCGTATTCGGGATGAGGGGCATTGACTAGCACATTGTCCTCTTTTGATGCTTCGCCATTTTTGATTTCTTCTATTTCGTTCCAGATGGAGAGCATACAGTCTATAAAGTTGTCAAGTTCACTTAAACTTTCACTTTCGGTAGGTTCTATCATTAATGTGCCGTGTACAGGGAATGATAGGGTCGGAGCGTGATAACCGTAATCCATCAGACGTTTGGCAATGTCGTTTTCTGTTATTCCGCTTTCTTCGTGGATATTGCGACATTCCAGAATCATTTCGTGCCCCACATAGCCGTTTGTTCCCCGATATACTGTACCATAGGTATCGCTCAGGCATGCTGCCAGATAATTGGCATTGAGGATAGCTGTTTTTGTGGCTTGTTCCAGTCCTTTTGCACCCATCATTGAAATGTACCCATAAGTAATGGGTAAGATGCCGGCACTTCCGTATGGGGCAGATGAAACTTCATTAGTGTCATTCCCGAACAGATTGTGACCTGGCAAGAATGGAATCAAGTGTTCGGATACGCAAACTGGACCTACACCTGGACCGCCTCCTCCATGTGGACTGGCAAATGTTTTGTGCAGGTTGAGGTGGCACAGGTCTGCCCCGATGGTACTTGGATTCGTCAGTCCCACTTGCGCATTCATATTTGCGCCGTCCATATATACTTGTGCTCCACAGGCATGGATAATCTGGCAGATTTCCATAATGTCGCTTTCGAAAATGCCATGAGTAGACGGATAGGTAATCATAAGTGCCGCAAGACGATTTTTGTTGGCTTCTGCTTTTTCGCGTAAGTCATTTACGTCTACGTTTCCGTGTTCGTCACAGGCACAAGTCAAGGTTTCGTATCCAGCTTGTACGGCAGATGCCGGGTTGGTTCCGTGAGCTGATGCTGGAATCAGAATCAAGTTCCGATGCCCTTGTCCGATACTTTCCAAATAACTGCGGATGATGCGCAGTCCTGTATATTCGCCGGCTGCTCCTGAATTGGGCTGAAAAGTAATGCCGTCAAAACCTGTGATGGCAAGCAATTGTTTGGAAAGGTTTTCTATCAGTTCGTGGTATCCTTGGGCTTGTTCTTCTGGCACTAACGGATGGATGTTCATCCATGCCGAATTGCTAAGTGGTAACATTTCGGCTGCGGCATTCAGTTTCATGGTACACGACCCTAATGAAATCATGGAATGGGTAAGGGAAATGTCTTTGCGTTCCAGTCGCTTGATATAGCGCATCATTTCCGTTTCCGTGTGATAAAGGCTGAATACTTCGTGGGTAAGGAAAGGTGAACGGCGGCACATGTCGGGGCTGATTGAAGAACTGTCTGTGATATCTTTTACTTCATGTACCGTTTCTTCTGCAGCGATGCCGAATATCATAAAGAGTTGGTTGGCATCTGCCAATGTGGTAGCTTCGTCAATGCTGATACCTACATCGCCATTGTCGAAATAGCGCAGGTTTACTTCTTTGCTCAAAGCAATGGTGCACAATTTTTCTTGCGACACATTTTCTGGAAGGCCAAGGCGGAGTGTATCGAAAAATGTTTCATTCCGTTCGATATATCCCAAGCCGGTAAGCCGGAGGTTCAGCCAGTTGGTTATGCTGTGGATGCGTTGGGCTATTTCTTTAATGCCTTTTGCACCGTGCCATACAGCATAAAACCCCGCCATGGTAGCGAGCAGTGCCTGGGCTGTACAGATATTCGATGTTGCCCGTTCACGTTTGATGTGCTGTTCTCGTGTTTGTAAAGCCATCCGGTAACATACATGTCCATATTTGTCTTTCGAGAGGCCGATGATTCTTCCTGGCATATTGCGCTTGTATTCATCCCGTGTGGCGAAATAAGCAGCTGATGGCCCGCCATAGAACAGAGGTATACCCAGTCGCTGGGTGCTTCCGAATACAATGTCGGCTCCCCATTCTCCGGGAGGAACCAGCAGGGCTAGACTTAAAATATCGGCGTCTACTGCTACTTTGCATCCAGATTCATGTGCACGGGCGGTAAAGTTGCTGTAGTTTTCGATGTTGCCGCTATTGTTTGGATATTGTACAATGCAACCAAATATGTCGGGAGTGAATTCCAGTTTTTTATAGTCACCGGTTTTTATTTCGATGCCTTGCGGTATGGCACGTGTGCGGATAACTGCCTGTACCTGTGGGAATATTTCCCGATCGACAAAGAGTGTGTTGGCGCCAGCCTTTTGTTGTGCGCGGCTACGTAAAGCGAACATCATTGTGGCGGCTTCGGCTGCTGCAGTCGCTTCATCCAATAGTGAGCAGTTAGCGAGCGGCATGGCGGTCAAGTCGCTTATTACAGTCTGGAAATTGATGAGGGCTTCCAGGCGTCCTTGTGAGATTTCGGTTTGATAAGGTGTGTACGAAGTATACCAGACCGGGTTTTCGAATACATTACGTTGGATGACGGCTGGAGTAATTGTATCATACCATCCCGTACCTATATACGATTTGTAGACTTTATTGTGCGAAGCCATCTGCGTGATATGTTCGGAAAATTCTCGTTCGGTCATTGCCGGTGGCAGATCTAGCGGTTTTTTCAGTCGGATTTGTTTTGGGATAGTTTTGTCAATGAGTTCATCCAATGTGCCGACACCTATTTTCTCCAACATCTTGGGAAGGTCGGAGTCCGAAATGCCAATGTGGCGGTTGGCAAAAATGTCTGTCTTCATGGTTTTTAGATTTTTAGGAGCAAGTCGGCAAGATTTCTTATTTTGTTTCCCTCATGTCTTGTCGACTTGTCTGTCTGGTTGTTATTTAAAATAAGGGTTGTTCATTTTCTCTTGTCCGATGCTGGTCGGTTCTCCGTGTCCGGGATATACGATTGTTTCATCAGGCAAGGTGAAGAGACGGGTTGCAATACTGTCCAGCAACTCGTCATAGTTTCCTCCTTCCAGGTCGGCACGTCCTATACTTCCCTGGAACAGAACGTCTCCGCTGAAGATGCATTGGTTTTCAGCATTGTAGAATACCATTCCTCCTGGAGAGTGTCCAGGTACATGGATGGCTTCCAACGTGCTTTCTCCAAACTGTATTTTGTCGCCATCGGCTATGTATCCTCCCAATTCTGCCGGGGCAGCGTTGGGCGGAAATCCGAACATACGGCACATGGCAGGCATCTTTTCCAGCAAGAATTCATCCTCCTTGCATGCTTTAGCTTTCAGTCCCAATTCGCGCAACAGGAATGTGTTGCCGAATATGTGGTCTAAATGGAGATGGGTGTTCAGCAAGTGTTTTACATTCAGGTTGTTGTCGTTAATGTATCTTTTCAGTTGCTGTTCTTCTTCTGGATAATAACATCCTGCATCGATGATGGCTGCTTCTCCCGTTTTATCGGAAATCACGTAGCAATTGACGGGAAACATATTGAATTTAAAACGTTTGATGGTCATAGCTTTCGTAGAGTCACTTTTTATTTGTTTATGCTTACATACACAACCTTTTTCGTATTGAAGTATTCCTCCTTGAAGAAATTTGTCAGTTCCGTGACAATTGCCTGATGCCTTACGGGTAGAATTTCGTGTTGCAGCTCGCCGCCTTTCAGGCAAATCAGGCCGTTGGGCAAGGCATTGCATTGCTCTTTCTTGATATTCTTTCGGACTAATTTCAGCAGGTCGGCCAGTGGCATTACAGCCCGGCTTACAACGAAATTGAACTGTGCTTTTTCTTCTTCAGCTCTGCACTGGCGTGTGGTTACATTTTTCAGCCCGATAGCATTAGCCACTTCCGTAGTTACTTTTATCTTTTTCCCGATGCTGTCTATCAGGTGAAATTTCACTTCGGGGAAGAGAATAGCAAGCGGAATGCCAGGGAACCCACCTCCTGTACCTAAGTCCATCACTTCTGTTCCTGGCCGGAACGAAATAATTTTTGCGATGCCTAGTGAGTGTAACACGTGGTGTTCGTATAAGTTTCCGATGTCTTTTCTGGAAATGACGTTTATTTTGCTGTTCCAGTCGGTATAAAGTTCTCCCAATGCTTCAAATTGTGCTTTTTGGGTATCTGTCAGGGTAGGAAAGTACTTTAGAATGATGTCCATGGTTGTACTGTTACTTTTTCATATAAGGTTGAATATCGTCATAGTTTACCTGTAAACGGAAGTCGCCGGCCGAGTAAGGGGCTATTTCGTAGTGGTTGTAGTAGAATGTCACTCCTTCTTTTTCCAGCAGGAAGTTCGACGGTATGTATAAATATGTATCCAGTAAGATGCCTTGTTCTTGCAGTCCGTCCAATGACGTGATGGTATCGGTATTCAGTCTTCGGTTTGTTTCTTTTATCAGTTCGTTCATGATGAGCTTGCAGATATTGGCGGTATCTTTGGGGTTGAATACATCATTTTTTTTCAATATCGCTCCCGTTTTTGAATCGATGTTCAGGCAGGTGGTTTCAGTGTTGGGATGTGCACCTCCTGTATAACGGAAATTAGTCAGTGTGTAATTCCATACGCCGTTGTATCCTTGCTTCATTTCTGTGTTCAATTGGTATTCGTAGTTGTACCATGCCGGTACGTCGGCTGGTTTCATACCATTGTGTATGTCAGCATCGAACAGTCCTTTTACATCTGTCCTGTATCCGCGTATGTAATTGTCTGCCAGTGTGGAAAGTACTTTGTCGGGAGTCATTGTCATGAAAGCGTTTCCGAAAAGTGTTTTTTGGATGGCTGCGTTGATTCTAGGTGATACCGAATCGTTTTCGGCCGTTGGTTTGAGGTACGAGAAATCCAAGTTGATTTTGCACGATGGAACTTCTTCTCCTTCTTGCAGGTAGATGATGGTGTCTGTGCTCACAGTACATACTTGTGGTGCTGTTTCCGTTTTGTCTTGTTGTAGGCAGCCCGGCAGCATGCAACATCCCGTGACGCTGAATATCAGCGATAAAAATAAGTTCGTTCTATGCTTCATATCATTTGTTTTAGGTTCCTCTGATTTTGATATGACAAAGATAACACAAGTTTGTGAATTTTTTGTATATATTCTCTTAATCTTTTTGCAAAAAGGTTGGAAATATCAGTCGGTTGCTACGTACACGCGTCTTTCGTTATGCAAAAGGTGATGTGGAAAAAATATTTATGAGAACTGTATGTTATCCGGAATGGATTTGGGAATGACGGAATGGATGTCGGGAGAAGGTCTGTTTGAAAAAACTTAGGGGGATTTCTTGCCGGTCTGCTGAACATCTTGTATCTTTAGCGTGTTATTATTTGTAATAATTTATAAAAACATTTGTTTATGGAAACAATACAAAACATCGGTACGTTGGGTGGATGGATGAACGACTTGCTTATTTCGTGGGGATTCTCACCCAAGTATGCCAATATGTTCGACGAAACAGTGGTGGCTGCGCTCATCATATTGTTGGCCGTGGGCCTGAATTATTTCTTCCAAGCTATTGTGGTGGGAGGAATCAAGCGTTACACACGCCGGTTCCCTCGAAAGTGGAATACCTTGCTGGTAGAACGCAAGGTGGTGCATCATCTGCTGCACATCGTTCCCGGCATGTTGATTTATATGCTTTTGCCCTTGGCTTTCGTGAAAGGAAAGGGGATGCTGGATTTTTCGCAGCGTGTCTGTGCCGTTTATATCATTGTGTCTATATTGTTCACTCTGAATGCGGTGTTGCTGGTGATGCTCGACATTTACAATTCAAAAGAAATCCGGAAGAACCATCCTATCCGCGGATTGGTGCAGGTATGTCAGGTGGTGCTGTTTTTCCTGGGAGGTATACTGAGTGTTGCCACGCTTATCGATAAATCGCCCGTGACGCTTTTTGCCGGCCTGGGGGCTGCTGCCACGGTGCTTATGTTGGTATTTAAGGATAGTATTCTGGGATTTGTGTCGGGCATTCAACTTTCTGCCAATGATATGTTGCGGATTGGTGACTGGGTGACTTTGCCTAATGGGACAGCCGACGGGATAGTGCAGGAAATTACGCTGAACACGGTGAAGATTCAAAACTGGGACAATACCATTACTACCATACCTCCTTATACAATGGTGAACAGTACGTTCCAAAATTGGCGTGGAATGCAGGAAAGTGGAGGACGCCGGGTGGATAAGCGCATCTGGCTGGACTTGGATACTATCCGCTTTTGTGCTCCGGATGAATTAGAACGTCTTTGCAAAGATATTCCGTTGCTTGTCGGTTATGTGCCGGACAAAGGTCAGGTGCCGACCAATTCGCAGGTGTATCGTGTTTACATCGAGCGTTATTTGATGAGTTTGCCGGTGGTGAACCAGGATTTGGACTTGATTATTTCGCAGAAAGAACCTACCGAGCACGGTCTGCCCATTCGTGTATATTTCTTTTCACGCATCAAGGCGTGGCGGGAGTATGAACGTATCCAGTCGGATATTTTCGATCATCTGCTGGCTATGGCTCCCCGTTTCGGGCTGAAATTGTATCAAGGGATCTAAAACGGGAATAAATACCGCAATCAGTCACCGGATAAGATGTCTCCCAAATGAAGATATATTCAGAAGCTGTTTTGAATTTATCGTGCGATGATTTGGGATGAGTTTTTGAGGCATTTTCGCTTTTGTGATGAGGAAGATAGCGGGCTATCTGACGAAGAACAGGAGCGAAA
>NZ_NFJA01000035.1:0-35888 GCF_002159615.1 Bacteroides sp. An279 | reverse complement strand
CTTACACAACCTTTTCAGGTGGCGTCCCTTTCGGAAAGCGAGTGCAAAGGTACGCCTTTTTACCGAAACTGCAAGTAACTGGAGAACTTTTTTTGAAACTTTTTTCATGAAAAATATGCAAAATGCTGATATTCACAGATATACAGGAAAATATTTACACCTGGAGAAAACTTAGTAAGAATAACAATACTCCTTATTATATATATGACAACAGAAAACCGAAGGCAAGGATACAAAAAAGCACCTATATGAACGGGGGCATGGAAGATATATCCGTTGACCCGTACATATAAGTGCGTATAAAAAGAGAACGATACTTCTCGCAGTATTTATTTGCACATTTCGCATATGTCACCGTATATAAAGACAATGTGCACATCATCTTTTTTACGAAAATGACGCATAAATTCCAGGAACAAAAAAACAAGAGCTATGTCTGTCTATGCCTATCTATGCCCCATAAAGATGCACAAATCCATACCGTGCCTGGTATAAAATCCTTTACTTTATCGACAAAAGAAAGATATGAGTAAAGGAACACTCATTTCCAGAATTATTCCATGCAAAATAGCTAATGGCACTAAATTTTTCCCCGAGTACCGATACACCAACGGCAACATTACATCCATTGAATTGATGCCTGCAGCCGAAATAGGTGCCAACCTACCAAAAACCCGTGTAAAGAAGGGGGCTCCCAACAACGAAATCATTTCCCGAATGATATTTGCCAATAAAGCCAATGTACCTAATTCCGCTGCAACCTGTACTCCCACCGATGCACTCTTAATTTCGGTTATCAGTACCGATGAGAGAGAATAATAGGCAAAGCCGCTTCCCACCGCCATGCAATCGGCGGTACCCCAATGCGTCAGAAAAAAACTGGCAAAAAAAGAAAAAAGCAAAGTCCCTGCAATAGTAGACAAAGGGACAAGCAACATCTTGAAATTCAATGCATGAAGCATCTCTTTCAAATTCTTATTAGAACCAATACCAATGCCAACTTGAAGAATCAGGGCATAAAGAATCAACATCGTGGTATTCCCTTTCACCCATTCTGAAGGAACCCAATGATGAGCCCCTAACATACCACCCAGCGTAAAGACACAAATAATAAGCAAACTATTCTTCATCGTTCCTCCTTTCTTTCTTAAATAGAAAACGGTATGCGAAATACCCTCCTACCAGACTACCCATCGTTCCCAATACAGCGAGAAAAGCCGCCTGATAACCAAACTTATCCAAATTTGAAACCAACTCATCGTTCGACCCGATGGAGATGCCGAATACAAATAACATCAATAACACGGTATAGGAAACGGTCTTCTCTACTTGATGCAAAAAAGTCACCCGACGAAACACATAACCGATTCCTATCCCTATAAACAACAGGAACAAAACCGTAAACATAACTAACACATTAAGCTTTAGAAATAAAACAGAGCAATACATTCCCTTATATCACCCCAAGAGCCTGTTTAGAAACGTTTTTGAATCTCTACAAAAAGTATTCTTGACTTGATGTATGAAGGATGTATTGGCTGAAAAAAGGATATTCATTGTTATAAAAACAACCGGAATGGAAAGTACAGAACGTACCTTCCCTACTTGTCGACCATTTAGATAAAGCCCGTAAACCAATGCACAACAAACCTCCTGTGCGTCTTCTCTTGCAGACACGCACACATACATGGAGTAATATGTTGTAATAAAACCTTCATAGCCTTTCTATCATTTAACGGGCTGCAAAGATAAGCATTTTTACCGAAATGCAGAATATATATACAGGAAATATTCCGATATTATTTTAAATCCCTACCGAATGCCCTGTATTTCAATGGTGTAATCCCTGCATGTTTCTTAAACAAATTCGAAAAATGCTCGGTAGATGTATATCCCAACATAAAGCAGATTTCCTTCACCGAATGCGTACTTCCGACCAACAATTGCTTGGCTTTCCGCATTTTCAGTTCCTGAAAATATTTTGCCGGAGCATATCCCGTATAATCTTTAAACGCCTTGCGAAACCACGAATAGCTGAGATTCAACCGTGCCGCCAACTGTTCCGGATCTATCTCCCGACAAAGATTTTCGTTCATGATAATTTTGGCCTGTTCCATCTTCTCGGACACATTATCTTTTTCAAACACATTATTCCGGGATACGGAAAGCACCAACCCAATCATATGCAATACAATCCCTGCCAAATATTGTTGTGACGCCGTCTTATCCTCCTCAGCTACCTCCAATGCACGCGAAAACAACATGGCCAGCTCCTCATTCAGTCCGATGTCGAGCACCTGGTTATCTTTTGTCAAAAAAGAATTCCTGACAAGCTGGTCGGCCATTGTCCCTTCAAATCCAATGTAATATTCATTCCATCCCGTTGCCGTATCCGGCTTGTATGTATGCCATTGTCCGGGAAAAAGAACAATCAGATGCCCTTTTCCCACCTGCCGGTCAGGAGTATCATCGGATGCAAAAGAACCTTGCCCTTTCGTAATGTAAAGCAACTGATATTCACGCAGGACACGTCCTTTTTGGGCATTAAAAAAATATCCTGTAGGATGATTCCGCACCGGATAAGGAGAATTAGGACGAATCGATTGATAACCTACCGTATTGATTGAAAGCCCGAAGCTCCGGTCTTTATCATTTACGATAAGATATTTCAGTTCCATGCCTGTATCATTGTATAATTTTGCCATACGTGTGGATTTTACGGATTATGGCAAATATACAAATTAAAAAGGAGACCACAACGGGCCTCCTCCATTTTATACAAATTATACAAAAAAGACATCAATATGCCTTGCGATACAGGGCTTCGATGTCTTCTATCGAAGTGGGACGCGGATTGCCTCCGGTGCAGACATCGTTGAAGGCATCGATTGCCAACTGGTGCAGGTCTTCCTCGCGCACACCGATTTCGTGCAGCTTCTGCGGGATGTTGATGCTGAGCGAGAGGGCACGCACCGCCTCGATGGCTGCTTTCACTCCTTCTGCCTCGGTCATGCCTTCCGTATCCACTCCCATTGCCTTGGCGATATGGATATACTTGGGAGCCGCCGGCGATTCGGCATTATACTCCATCACATAAGGCAAGAGCAATGCGTTTGCCACGCCGTGAGGTGTGTCATAATGCGCACCCAGCGGATGAGCCATCGAGTGTACGATGCCCAGCCCTACGTTGCTGAACCCCATACCGGCGATATATTGTGCCTGCGACATTGCTTCACGCGCCACCGGGTCGTTGCCATTATCTACCGCAGCCTTCAGGTTCCCGGCAATCATTTCGATAGCCTTCAGTTCGAACATATCCGACATCAGCCACGCTCCCGGCGTAATGTAGCTTTCGATGGCGTGGGTCAGGGCATCCATACCCGTAGCGGCGGTCAAGCCTTTGGGCATGGAATACATCAATTCGGGGTCGACAATCGCTACACACGGGATGTCATTCGGGTCGACACATACCATTTTCTTTTGAGCCTGCTCGTCGATGATGACATAGTTGATGGTCACTTCGGCTCCCGTACCTGCCGTAGTAGGCAATGCAAAAGTCGGAACCGCTTTATGGCGGGTATCGGCAACCCCTTCCAACGAACGCACATCGGCAAATTCGGGATTATTCACCACGATACCGATGCCTTTGGCGGTATCAATCGCCGAGCCTCCGCCCAATGCTACGATGAAATCGGCTCCCGAAGCTTTATAAGCCTCCACGCCGTGCTGCACGTTGGCGATGGTGGGATTTGCCTTCACGTCGCTATACACTTCGTAAGGGATGTTGTTCTTGTCGAACACTTCAATCACTTTATCTGCCACGTGAAAACGAATCAAATCGTTGTCGGTCACGAAAAACGCTTTCTTGAAACCTCTGCGCTGCGCTTCCATGCCAATGCTTTCGCGGCATCCCGCACCGAAATACGAGGTTTCGTTCAAAATCATTCTGTACATAGTTCTGTTTTGTTTAAAGGTTATTTTTATCTCACCACAGATTACACAGATTAGAAAATTAATTATTTAATCTGCGTAATCTGTGGTGAAAAACTCATCATTTCGGCAAATTGAAAGCCACTGACATTTCCTTCATCTGCTCCTGGCTCATGCCTTCGGGTTCGAAGCCCATGTTCTTCGCCGCGATGTAAATCAGTGCCGATTTGTTGAGCACATCCACCTGGTCGAACGCCGCCATGATGTCGGTATCTACGGCAAACACGCCGTGCTTTTCCCACATCACCACATCGTAGTCATCCAGTTCCTTGATGGTCGCCTCAGCCAGTTCTACCGAGCTGGGCAATTTGTAGGGAACCATTCCCAAGCCGCGCGGACAAAATGCCTTCGTCTCCGGGATCATGCTCCACAAGAGGTTGGAAGCGACATCCTTCTGCATAAACTTCTGGTTATGGGTCAACGCCACCAGTTCGATGGGGTGAGTGTGGAGCGATGCCTTGTAGTTCATACCCTTCGAAAGCAGGTAGTTGTGCACACTCAGGTGCGAAGGCAACTCAGAAGTAGGCATCACCGGCTGGTCGGCGATGATGACATAGCTGGCACAATCGTCCAGAATGCGGATAACCGAGCCGTTTGCCATCGGGTCGCGTGCCAGGTCGCGCATCCGTTTCTGCGTGCCTTTGCAATAGAAATAACATCCCTTCAATTGGGGAAGTACCGCACCGATTTGTTTCACTTCGCTGATAGCGGGCATCGTGCGGATGGCATCGTCCACGTATTCGGTGATGTTGATGGTGATGTTTCCGCCGTTGCGTTCAGCCCAGCCTTTCTGCCACAGATAGCCTGCGACTTCTGCTACTTTACCAATCTCGGCAGCCAGTGCCGGACGGTTGTTCAATATTGATTCCATATCGTTTTAAGTTTATAAGTTCTTTCGTTTTTAAGTTTATGAGTTCTTCACCACAGATTACACAGATTAAATAATTAATTTTCTAATCCGTGTAATCTGTGGTGAAAAAAGAAGCTTACCCCAGCAACTGAGGCAGGAACGATGACACGATGAGCACCGCCAGACCGATGACCAATACCGTAATGGTCTTCGGCGAGCAACCTTTCCATTCCTTCAGGATGATGCCCCACACGTTCGAGAACACCACGTTGAGCGCCATCAGGATGCAGAAGGCGAAAGTCATCAGCACGGGCGACGAAGTGAGGAAGCCCTTGCCGAGTGCCAGCCCGAAGAACTGGCTATACCACAACACGCCAGCCAGGGCACAGAAGACGAGGTTATTCGTCCATACATTGCCTTTACGATAGTCTCCCCACGTGCGGTTCTTCCCGTTCTGGAAGAAACAATACACGGCATTCGTCACAAAACCGCCCAGCGTGACAAGGAACGTTGCCGGAAGTGTCTTGAACATATCCGCCGACTCCTCGAAGTGGATAGACGAGCCGAACTCCAGCCCCACATTGAAGCAACCGCTCATAAACCCTGCCAGCAGGGCGATGGCGATGCCTTTCGGGAAATTGAAGTCCTTCACCGCCGCCTTTTTCTCCTCTTCGCTCAGGCTCTGCGACTTCATGTTGCCCGCCACGCCGATGATGGCAATGCCCACAAGCGTCACCACTACACCGATAATGACCGAAGCCGTCAGCTTCTCCAGATGATGCGCCTCGGGATAGAAGACGTTCAGTATCACCGGAGCCAGAATGGTGCCCAGACCGGCGCACGTGCCCAGCGAGATGCTTTGTCCCAGCGCCACGCCAAGGTAGCGCATCGAAAGCCCGAAAGTCAGTCCGCCCACGCCCCACAGCACACCGAAAAGGATGGTCATTGCCACATCCAGCCCGCTTGCACCGGCAAACAACTCAAAAAGGCTGTGTCCCGCAGGAACAGCCAGCAACGCACCCAGCAGCGGGAAAACCAGCCAGGCAAACACGCCCTGAACCAGCCAGTACGACTCCCAGCTCCAGTCTTTTATCCGATTAATCGGCACGTAACAGCTCGACTGGCAGAACGCGCCGATAGCAATAATCAATAGTCCGATTACTATATCCATTATCTGAATCGTTTTTTAGAACTTCTCCCGGGCAAGGATTAACCGCGTTTCGATGTCACGTCTGCCTCGTATTTTTCTACCTCGGCAATGAATTCTTCGCCTACCGGCACGTTGTTCTTCAGGCAGAACATGTCCCATACGGCGTTCCAAGGCAACGCTTTGGCTTCTTCCAGCAGGGCGAGGCGTTCGAACAGCTGACCGTTTGCTTCGTACTGGCGGAGCTGCGCAAGCGGTTCGAGAAGCGCGCGGAGCATGCATTTCTGTGCCGCACGGCTACCCACAACGTACGCGCCGATGCGGTTGATGCTGGCATCGAAGTAATCGAGGCCGTAGTGCACGCGGTCGAGCGCGCCGCAACGCACGATTTCCTGGAAGAGTTCCAGTGTCGGGTCGTCCATAATGGTCACGTGGTCCGAGTCCCAACGGATAGGACGGCTCACGTGCAACATCAGTTCGGGCACGTAGAGCAGGAGCGACGAAACCTTGTCGGCAACGCTCTCGGTCGGGTGGAAGTGACCGGTATCCAACGTAATCATCTTGTTGTGCGATACGCCATAGCCGATGTAGAAATCGTTCGAGCCTACGGTATAGCTTTCCAGCCCGATACCGAACACTTTCGATTCGATGCAGTCTTTCATGTTCTTGTATTCGGTAGCGAAAATCTGGTCGAGCGAATCCTTCAGCAGTTCGCGGTATTTCATGCGGTTCACGGTGATGTCCTTGCTTCCGTCGTGCACCCATACGTTCATGATACAGGGGTCGCCCTGTGCCTCGCCCATCGCTTCCGCCACGGCACGGCAACGCTTGGTGTGCTCAATCCAGAACCGGCGGATGCTTTCGTCGGGATTAGCCAATGTCAGGCTTCCGCTTTTCGGGTGCGAGAAAGAAGTAGAGTTGAAGTCGAGCTTCATGTTGTGTTCTTTTCCCCAGTCCATCCAGCTTTGGAAATGACGTGGCTCTACCTGGTCGCGGTCTACGGGTTCACCCTGGAAGTCACCGTAGATTTCGTGCAGGTTCAAGCGGTGAGTACCGGGAATGTACGAAGCGGCTTTCAGGATATCCTGGCGCAGCTCGTCGATGTTGCGTGCACGTCCGGGATAATTTCCGGTGGTCTGGATACCTCCGGTCAGCGAGCCTGCTCCGGTTTCGAATCCGATGACATCGTCTGCCTGCCAGCAGTGCAGCGACAGGTGGAAGTCCTGCATGGTTTCCATTACTTTTTCCACGTCTACGCCTACAGCCGCATAGCGTTCTTTCGCGATTTCATACGCTTTGTTTACGAGTTCTTCTTTCATAATAGTATTGTTTTTTATGTTAATGAATAAGTTTTATTGAATAGAAGGAATTATTTGGGGAAGTTAAAGGGAGTAAAAAGGAGTTATGCCTTCGGCAGGAGTTAAATGCCAATAGTTCTGCTATGGCTTCCATTAGTAAAAGTATTGGCTTCTAACTCCTTTTAACTCCCTGAAATAACTCCCCTTTAACTCCTATTTATATTATTGTGTCACCGTCTTAAACTGCAAATAAGCGGCGTCCCATACCTCTTTGTGCTGGGGCTGGAAGGTCTTGAGCGGAATCGCCTGGCTCACGAAGCGGCGCATCAGCTGGATGTCGGTAGCTTTTCCGGCAGCCAGCGCCTGAATCATGATATTGCCCACGGCAGTAGCTTCCGACGGGCCCGCAACCACGGGGATGCCGATGGCATTTGCCGTCCACTGGTTGAGCAGCTCGTTGCGGCTTCCTCCGCCGATGACGTGCAACACTTCTATCGGATTGGGCGAAAGCGTCTGAAGGTTTTCCAGCACCTGGCGGTAGCGCAGGGCAAGGCTCTCGAAGATGCAGCGCACGATTTGCCCGCGCGTCTCGATGGCAGGCTGCTTGTGTGCCGTGCAATACGCCTTGATGGCTTCTTCCATATCCGCAGGGTTGGCGAAGACAGGGTCGTCGGGCCCAATCAGGTTGCGGAACGGTTCGCTGGCATTCGCCTCGGCTATCAGTTCGGGATACGAAGTCTCGCCCCATCCGGCACGGCAACGCTCCAAGAGCCACATGCCGCAGATATTCTTCAGCAGACGGATGGTACCGTTCACTCCGCCTTCGTTCGTAAAGTTCAAAGCTTCGGTATCGGCGTTGATGACCGGCGCATCGGTCTCCACCCCCATCAGCGACCACGTGCCGCTGCTCAGGTAAGCGAAGTTCTTGTTTTGCGCAGGAACCGCAGCCACCGCCGATGCCGTATCGTGTCCGGCTACGGCAATCACGGGCACGGCTCCCAGCCCGGTGATGCGCTGCACCTCTTCGGTAAGCGTGCCCACGGTCTCGCCCGGATAGACAAAGCGGCCGAAGTTGTCTTCGTCCAGCATCAGGCTTTTCAGCAGCTCGGGCTCCAGGCGGCGCGTCTTCGCGTTCACCAGCTGGGCGGTAGAGGCAATGGTATATTCGCACACCATCTCGCCCGTGAGCATATAGCTCAGCGCGTCGGGGATAAAGAGGAGCTTGTCTGCCGCTTCCAGCGCACTGTCCTTGTGGCGGAGCATCGTGTCGAGCTGGAATATGGAATTGAAGTTCATCACCTGAATGCCGGTCAACTCATACACCCGGCTGCGCGGCACCCGTTCGAAATACTTCCCCGGAGCGCCCTCGGTATGCGGGTCGCGGTACGAATAAGGCTGGCGCAGCAGGCTTCCGTCCTTGCCCACGCATACGAAATCCACGCCCCACGTATCGATGCCGATCGAAGTGATTTCGATGTCCTCACGCGCCGCAGCCCGTTTCAGCCCCTCCAGAATGTTCCGGTAAAGTTCGTAGATATCCCAGTAGAAGTGTCCCCCCGTCTCGATGATATGATTGGGGAAACGGTTCATTTCTTCTGTTACCAGTCCTTCCTGAGTGAAAGAGCCTATTATCGTACGCCCGCTGGTAGCCCCGAGGTCGACGGCGAAAAAGCATTTTGTCATAGCCTGTTCCGAGTTTAATGTTACCAAATTTTCTTTTGCTGCAAAGATAAGCGAATCAATCATACGCTATCATGCGCATTTTGACCGAAAATATAAATGATTTGACATGCTTTTCAGCATGAAAACCAAGATGAAGGGAAGAGTTTTCTCCACATCCTACACACAAAATCCGGCAGGTTTTGGACAAGACGCCAATATTACCTATCTTTACCGCCACATTTATTTATTATCCTCTGATATGGAAAACGAACTGCAGAAAAAGACTTATGAACGGATAACGGGCGAACTATCCCGTTTCCTGCCACTGGGCTATCTTGCCATGGTCATCATCGGCATGATTTTCAACTATTTCAGATATGAAGCTTTCGGACTGAACATCTTCCAATACGCTTCGGTCTTCGATTTCTTAATTTCCCCATTCGAAGACATGCACATCCTGCTTTTCATCTTCGGCTCAATGCTGCTGGTTCTCTTCACTATGAAAATGGACAAGCTTTGGAAAAAACATTTTCCAAATTCCTATAAGAAATGGAGTTTTAAATGGACCGAAAGAAGCTGGTATAAGCCCGCCAGCTATATCTTTGTCATTACCGCCTATATATTTTATGGAGCCTATTTTTATGGCGTATACACTTACAATGCCGTACCCCAGAAAAAAGACATTACCGTCCGGTATCAAAATAACGAGACATTAACCGGCAAACAAATAGGAAAAGTTGGCAACGCCCTGTTCCTTTTATGCGGAGAAAAAGTGAAAATCATCCCCGCCACTGCTTATAAAGAATTGAGCTACCCTTTGGAAAAGTAAAACGAACCAGTCAAAAAATCCAATAAAAAACAACTCCTTCATTTACTACATATAACTGCGTTCCGTGTACGATTACTAATCGTCACGCTGTACGATTAGTAATCGTACACAAAACGCAATTATACTTCTTTCCATTCATGAATAAGTCATGTGGATTACACAGCCTATTGCAACCAAATTTACAGGCTGCTTCGGGAACAGGAATAAACATTCAGAGTTTGCTCATAAACCGTTCACGGTCTACGATGTAGCGGATGTGGGTGGCTTCGCCTACCACGCCTTTCGTATCGGAAGCCGTCACCTTGAAAGCCAGTTTCCGTCCTTCCACATTCTCCAGTACCGCCGTGGCGGACACTTCCTCGCCCAGCGCCGAAGGTTTCACATGGGTGGTTTCGATAAAAGCGCCCACCGTAGTGCTGCCTTCGGGAAGCTCGGGCTGTACAGCCTTCATCGCCGCATTTTCCATCAATGCTACCAAGGCGGGCGTAGCAAACACTTCCATATCGCCCGAACCTAACGCCAGGGCGGTATTCGCCTGCGTCACTTTTACTTTACTTGTATAAGTCAATCCTTTTTCCATATTTGTTGTTTTTTTTAGGAGTTAGAGGGAGTTAGAAGGAGTTATCATTTCGTTTAGGAGTTAAGGAGTTAAAAGGAGTTATCACTCCGCTTCGCTCCGTTAGGAGTTAAAGCCAATAGTTTTGTTGGTGAAAGCATTAGTGAAAGTATTGGCTTGACTTCTTAACTCCTTGACTCCTTAACTTCTTAACTTCTTAACTCCTTGGCTTCTAACTCCCTTTAACTCCCTATAACTCCCTATAACTCCTTAACTCCTTATAACCTCCATGAATCCCGCCAAATCGTTTCCCGACGGATGCTGGTACACACGTAAGCCAAACCGGGGCAGCACGGCAATGAAATGATTGAATACCTCGTTCTGAATGCCTTCATAGGCAAGCCACTCCGTTGTCTGCGTGAAACAATAGAACTCCAGCGGAAGCCCCTCGGGAGTGGGCTGCATCTGGCGCACCATAATCATCATATCCTGATGAATGCGGGGATGCTTATGCAGGTATTCCAGCGCATATCTCCGGAACACTTCCAGGTTCACCACCGGTTCTGCCCCTCCTTCGGGCATGCCGATCCACCCTTTTTCTGCAAAAGCCTCCATTTCATCACCGGTGCAGAAGCGAATGGTGGTCATATCGATATTGAGCGAACGCTTGATGCGCCTTCCTCCCGTCTCCCACATCCCGCGCCAGTTCTGGAACGAATCGCTCACCAAGGCATACGGGGGAATGGTGGTGATGGTCTTGTCGAAGTTCTGCACCTTCACCGTGGTGAGCGACACTTCTTTCACAAACCCGTCGGCACCGTATTTCGCCATCGTGACCCAGTCGCCCGGACGCAGCATGTCGTTCGCCGAGAGCTGTACGCCAGCCACCAGCCCGAGGATGCTGTCTTTGAATATCAGCATCAGCACTGCCGCCGAAGCACCCAGTCCGGCAAGAATCGTAGCGGCATTCTGGTCGATGAGGATGCTGATTATCAGAATCAGGCCTACACAAAAAGCAAGAATGCTCACCATCTGGTAAATTCCTTTCAGCGGGCGGTAGCGCAAGGTCTCGTGCTCGTTCGAAATTTCATAAAGCGACTTCAAGAATGCGTTGACCAGCATCAGCGTTGTGACCACCAGGTAAATGAGGCATGCTTTCAACAGGATGGTAAGCACGTAGGGATAGCCATCGAAAGCGAAAGGCAGCAGCAGGTAAAAGATGATAGGCGGAATCATCCGGGAGAAACTGTGCAGCATGTCATCGTTGAACAGGTAATCGTCCCATTTCGCCTTCGTCTTTGCCGTCAGCTTGCGCACCGCCGGAATCAGCGCATGACGGAATAACTTCGTCACGATGTACGAAACCAGCAATATAGCCAATATCAATATCACACGTGTCGTCCAGTCCAGATTCGACTTGTCGATGCCCATTTCCATCAAGACACGGGCGATTTCTTCATCTATATGTTCCATATAAGTTTTTGAGTTTTTAAGTTTTTGAGTTTTTAAGTTTCTTCTTGTCACGCCGGATTACAAATCCAGCGTAACAAGCAAGAAGCTGGCGTATTCGGGCGTATGCGATACGCCCCTACATGGGCTTCTGTAAGTTTTTGCTTTTAACGAGGCAAATATACGAAGCTTTTTTCATATATTTATCCACGAAAAGACGTATAACCTGTTAAGATTCGCTTATGACACACATTTATTACTGCATTTTATGGGGAATCTGCCTCATCCTGGCCGGCTGTATCCGCGACGATGCGGCATACGGCGAGGCGGGCATTGTGGCGGGCGACACGCTGCCTGAATTTCAGGTAGAATTGGACAACGGCTCCATGCTTGCCACTTCCGACCTTCAAGGCAAGGTGTCGGTACTGGTATTTTTCCATACCGGATGCCCTGATTGCCAACAGGAGCTTCCGGTCATCCAGCAACTGTACGACTTGTACCGGGCCAACGATTCAGTCGCCATCTATTGCATCAGCCGTGAAGAGGCGGCGGAGGAAATCGAAGCTTATTGGCAAGCCCATGGCCTGACCCTCCCCTATTCGGCGCAAGAAAGCCGGAGCGTGTACAACCTATTTTCGGGGCAAGGCATCCCGCGGGTGTACGTATCCGACAAGAGCCTGCAAGTCTACAGCACGTATTCGGACGACCCGATAGCCGGACTGGATGAGCTTACGGAAGACGTGGAGGCATTAAGGATGAAAAACAAAGAATGAACATCCGCATTTTCCCCAAACCGGTAGGGGATAATTGGAATATTCTATTAAATTAATCGTTAATAGTGAACAGTTCATGGTGAAAAAACGAATGGTTTCATTAACTTTGCCGGCAACTAATTAAATTACTAATACCAAAATAAATAATCAAATGAGTTTGAAAATTGTAGTTTTGGCAAAACAAGTACCCGACACGCGTTGCGTAGGGAAAGATGCCATGAATGCCGACGGCACCATCAACCGTGCGGCGCTTCCGGCGATATTCAACCCGGAAGACCTGAATGCCCTTGAACAGGCACTCCGACTGAAAGACACGCATCCCGGTTCTACCGTCACCATCCTGACCATGGGCCCCGGACGTGCAGCCGAAATCATCCGCGAAGGCTTATACAGAGGAGCCGACAACGGATACTTATTGACCGACCGTGCTTTTGCCGGTGCCGACACGCTTGCCACTTCGTATGCCCTTGCCACTGCTATCCGCAAGATTGGCGAGTATGACCTTATCATCGGCGGACGCCAAGCCATCGACGGCGATACGGCACAGGTAGGACCGCAAGTGGCAGAGAAGTTAGGATTGCCGCAGGTCACTTACGTAGAAGAAATCGAAGAAGTGACCGACAAGGCTATCCGTGTGAAACGCCACATCGACGGAGGCGTGGAAACCGTGGAAGCCCCGCTCCCTATCGTATTGACCGTAAACGGAAGCGCAGCACCCTGCCGCCCGCGTAACGCCAAACTGGTGATGAAATACAAACGTGCCTTAGGCGGACAGGAAAAAGCAGCCCTGACCAAAGATGGAGCAGCCCTTCCCTATGCAGACCAATACGAGAAACATCCTTACCTGAACATTACCGAATGGAGCGTAGCCGACGTGAACGGCGACACGAAGCAATGCGGCCTGTCGGGCTCACCCACGAAGGTGAAGAAGATTGAGAACATCATTTTCCAGGCAAAGGAAAGCAAGACCCTGACGGGAAGTGACGCGGATGTAGAAAACCTGATTGTTGAACTGTTGGCTAACCATACTATCGGATAAGACTATGAATAATGTATTTGTATATTGTGAGATGGACGGCACGCATGTTGCCGACGTCAGCCTCGAACTGTTAACGAAAGGCCGTAAACTGGCGAACGAATTAGGATGCCAACTGGAAGCCATCTGTGCGGGAAGCGGACTTGACAGTGTAGAAAAGCAAGTGCTCCCCTACGGCGCAGACCGTGTGCACGTATTCGATGCACCGGGATTGTACCCTTACACTTCCCTGCCCCATACCTCTATCCTGGTGAACCTTTTCAAAGAAGAAAAGCCTCAAATCTGCCTGATGGGCGCTACGGTCATCGGACGCGACTTGGGCCCGCGCGTATCTTCTGCCCTGACCAGCGGACTGACCGCCGACTGTACCCAGCTGGAGATAGGCGACCACGAAGACAAGAAGAATGGTGTCACCTATAAGAACCTGTTGTACCAAATCCGTCCGGCATTCGGAGGAAACATCGTTGCCACCATCGTCAACCCCGAACACCGTCCGCAGATGGCTACGGTGCGTGAGGGCGTGATGAAGAAAGAAATCCTCGACGAGAACTATCAGGGTGAAGTCATCCGCCACGATGTAGCGAAGTTCGTCCCCGAAACCGACTATGTGGTAAAGGTCATCGACCGCCACGTGGAAAAGGCGAAACACAACCTGAAAGGCTCACCTATCGTAGTAGCCGGAGGTTACGGTATGGGAAGCAAGGAAGGCTTCGACATGCTTTTCGAGCTGGCTAAAGAACTGCACGCCGAAGTGGGTGCCAGCCGTGCCGCCGTAGACGCAGGCTTCTGCGATCATGACCGCCAGATAGGCCAGACCGGTGTAACGGTTCATCCGAAACTCTACATCGCTTGCGGAATCTCGGGGCAAATCCAGCACATCGCCGGCATGCAGGACGCAGGCATCATCATCTCGGTGAACAGCGACCCGAACGCGCCGATCAACACAATTGCTGATTATGTGATTAACGGGACGGTGGAAGAGGTCATTCCGAAGATGATTAAGTATTATAAGAAAAATAGTAAATAATGGAAGGAGTTAAAAGGAGTTAGAGGGAGTTAGAAGGAGTTAGAAGCCAATAGTTTTTACTTATGACACAAAGTTTTACCGACATCTTAGCATGGCAGAAGGCGCACCGGTTCGTTCTGGATGTCTATCGGGCGACAAGCAAGTTTCCCGCTCACGAACAATTTGGGCTTAGCTCACAATTCCACCGTGCCGCCATGTCTATTCCTGCCAATATAGCAGAAGGTTACAAAAGATTAGGTAAGGCAGACAAACTCCGTTTCCTCAATATCGCACAAGGCAGCTTGGAAGAATGCCGATATTATATCCTTTTAGCTAAAGACCTCAATTATATTACTGAAAATACCTATTACGAATTAATACGGAGCATAGAAGAAACTAGTTTTTTGCTGAACGCCTACTGCAAAGGCATCCGCGACAAACAATGGGAGAGATAAGGCAAAGAAGAGGCAATCCAAACATTTGTCCTCTAACTCCTTCTAACTCCCTCTAACTCCTTCTAACTCCTAAAAACAAAGAAAAACTATGCCAAACTATTATACCGAACATCCGGAACTCAAATTTCATTTGAACAATCCGATGATGGAACGCATCTGCGAACTAAAAGAACGCGATTATAGAGACAAAGACCAGTATGACTATGCGCCGCAAGACTATGCCGACGCACTCGATTCATACGACAAAGTGTTGGAAATCACCGGAGAAATCACCGGAGAAGTGATTGCAGCCAATGCCGAAGGCGTAGACCTGGAAGGTCCGCACCATGCAGGCGGACGGGTGGAATATGCCTCGGGCACGAAGCAGAACCTTGACGCCATGGTGAAAGCCGGGCTGAACGGCATGACCATGCCCCGCCGCTTCGGAGGACTGAACTTCCCGATTACCCCCTACACCATGTGCGCCGAAATCGTGGCACAAGCCGATGCGGGCTTCGGAAACATCTGGTCGTTGCAGGACTGTATCGAGACCCTCTACGAATTCGGGAACGAAGACCAGCACAGCCGTTTCATCCCGCGTATCTGCGCCGGCGAGACCATGTCGATGGACCTGACCGAACCCGATGCCGGAAGCGACCTGCAGAGCGTCATGCTGAAAGCTACTTACGATGAAGCCAACCAATGCTGGCGCCTGAACGGTGTGAAGCGTTTCATCACCAACGGAGACGCCAACCTGCACCTGGTATTGGCTCGCTCGGAAGAAGGCACACACGACGGACGCGGGCTCTCGATGTTCATCTACGACAAGAACGATGGAGGCGTAGACGTTCGCCGCATCGAAAACAAGCTCGGCATCCACGGCTCGCCCACTTGCGAATTGGTCTACAAAAACGCGAAAGCCGAACTCTGCGGAGACCGCAAGTTGGGACTTATCAAATACGTAATGGCGTTGATGAACGGTGCCCGCCTGGGTATCGCCGCCCAATCGGTCGGACTGAGCCAGGCTGCATACAACGAAGGGCTTGCCTACGCTAAAGACCGCAAACAGTTCGGCAAGGCAATCATCGAATTCCCTGCCGTATACGATATGCTTGCCACGATGAAAGCGAAACTCGACGCAGGACGTGCCTTGCTTTACCAGACTTCGCGCTATGTAGACATCTATAAGGCATTGGACGACATCGCCCGCGAGCGTAAGTTGACTCCCGAAGAACGCCAGGAGCAAAAACGTTACGCCAAACTGGCAGATAGCTTCACCCCGCTGGCAAAAGGTATGAACTCGGAATACGCCAACCAGAACGCTTACGACTGCATCCAGATACACGGAGGTTCGGGCTTTATGATGGAATATGCCTGCCAGCGCATCTACCGCGACGCACGTATCACCAGCATCTACGAAGGAACAACCCAGCTCCAGACCGTAGCCGCTATCCGTTACGTGACCAACGGTTCGTATGCCGCTACCTTGCACGAGTACGAAGCCATCCCTTGCGCACCCGAATACCAAGGCTACATGGACCGTCTGAAAGCAATGACCGGAAAATTGGAAGCTTGTACCACCAAGGTGAAAGAAGCGCAAAACCAAGAACTGCTCGACTTTACCTCACGCCGCCTGTATGAAATGGCTGCGGTCTGCGTAATGAGCCACCTGCTCTTGCAAGACGCGAACAAGGCTCCCGAACTTTTCGCCCAGTCACTTGACGTATATGTAAATTATGCCGAAGCCGAAGTGGAAAAGCACTATAGCTTTATCCAGAACTTCCAGGCAGAAGAATTGGAAAACTACCGGAAAGCCTAAAAGCAGATGCATAAAACCAAGAAACACAGATTTTCGCGGATGAACGCAGATTAAACAGATAAATTACTGATAATCTGCGGAAATCCGCGGAAATCTGTGTTTTCTTAAACCGGCAGACGCAAAAGCCTGCCGCTATCTATTACTTACGCCGGCAAGGCGATTCGTTACCGAAAAGATATGCGGGTTGATAACCTCCGTAATCTACTACGATTTTTTCAAGCACAATACCCGGGTCTAACGGACGGAAGTTCAGCGTATAAGTCCCGTCTGCCGATACAGGGAGTTTCAAGCGAACCTGTTTTTCTACTACACGGCGTGCAATGGTGGGATAGTATACCGTATAAATATTTTCAGGATCTTCATTCAGGTCACGGTTGAAATTGACGGTTTCCTCTTGCCCGCCTTCAAAACCAATGCTATACTTATGTCCTTCCGGAGTATGGAAAGCCAGGGTAGACTTCACAATGACATGTACTGTAACCGAATCTGCTTTTTCAGGTATATTCAGTTTGTAAGACAATGACGCGCCGTTTGCCGGAACGGTGTAAGGCATCAGCGACATGCCACTCAGTGTACGTCCCATATAAGGGATTACGGTCCATTTAGCCTCACCGGCATCCGTACAGGCAAAATAATGTTCGGCTTCCATTGCCACATACCCGTCTTTTCCTGTAAACAGATAACCTCCTGTAGCAGCTTCCGGATTTCCGATTCGGTGGATTTCAGGCAATTTGTCTGCCGGGAAGTTATCACTCCAGTTAGTATATCCAATGTGTTTCTGAATCATCATGCCGTTCCACTTTCCTCCAGACATAGCATGGTTATAGTCATCACACAACTGCTTATCGCGTGCAAAAGCCTTTTCCACTTTATCCGCCCATGCGTTGGCCTCAGGATTTCCTTCGGCATACAGTTTCAGGTTCATAGCCTGAGCATAATACATCTCGTGCAGGTTTGCCATTGCCTGTACCGGGAACAGAATGAGTTGTTTGTAAGCATCACGGTATTCAGGCTTCAGGCTTATGTATTGACGAAGGGCTTCAGCTTCCAATTGTGCATAGTCGCCTACCACCTGACGCCATTCACCAGTTTCCAGGTTGTATACCGTATGGTCCAGCATTTCGGCTGTGCTCCGTCCGTTGTACTTACAGCAGAGGTTGAGGATACGTGCCGCCTCTTCTGCCTGCGTGTCCCCGAATGCCTGCCTGCAAAAGTCATAAGTATGTTGCAGCAAAGTCCCGGCATTGTATGCCTGTGGATTCCATGCCATGTCCAGGAAAAACGTAATGGGATACTCCATCGGTTTGAGGTCGCCCACGTTAAGCACCCAAAGCTTGTCGACACCATATTCATAAGTCAGTTGCAACTGTTCCCACATATTCTGTATGGGGGTAGCATTTATCCATTTCGAATTACGTGGCGCACCTACATAGTCTACGTGATAATACATGCCCCAGCCACCGGGATGCTTACGTTCTTCAGCATTCGGCAAGCGACGCACATTGCCCCAGTTATCGTCACACAGCAACATGATGACATCTTCGGGGACACGCAATCCGCGGTCGTAATACTCCAACACCTCTTTATAGAGCGCCCATACCTGTGGCGTTTCCTCGGCTGGCCGTCCGGTGACATCTTTGATTATCCGGCGTTGGTTCTTGAAAATCGTTTCCATCAATCGCTTGTTGCGTTCAAACTGCGGCACATATTCATGGTCTTTTCCTTCTTCACCTCCCATGGCTGCATCACCGTCACCCCGCATACCGATGGTTACCACATCTTCAGTATCTTTCATGCGTTCGATGCCTTCGCGGAAGAAACGGTTCAATCCCTCGGCATTGGTTTCATAATTCCAAGCTCCATATTTTTCCCGGTTACGGGCATACTCCTGATGGTTACGTGCCATCGGTTCGTGGTGCGAAGTACCCATGATGATTCCCATCTCATCAGCCGTCTTGCTGTTTTCCGGATCATCGGCATAGAAAGCCCATCCCCACATGGCAGGCCACATAAAGTTCCCTTTCAGTCGCAGGATCAATTCGAATACGCGGGCATAGAAACGATGGTCGCCATAATTGGTACCATACGTATTTTTCACCCAGGTAGTAAGACAGGGAGCCTCATCGTTCAGGAAGATACCACGGTAAGTCACGGCAGGTTCACCATCGGTATACACACCGGCTTGGGCATAGACTTCTGTCTGACGAGTAACAGGCACATCCATCCACCAGTACCAGGGCGATACACCCATCTGTCTGGAAAGTTCGTAGATGCCGTAAACGGTTCCGCGCCGGTCGCTTCCGGCAATGACCAATGCCTGTTCTACCCCTTCCAGCGGCTGGTCTACAGTCTGAATGACATATTTTTCGTTTTTCCCTTCCAGGTCTTTCCTGTTCAGCTTGCCTGCTTTAAACAGTTGTTTGATAAAAGGCGATTCGATACTTCCCACCAGGATGTACCTCCCGTCCGAAGGCGTGTTTACGGTTTCGGCTTTCTTGCCAGTCACACGCAAGAAGTCTTCCTGCAAATTTTTAACAGCAATCAGAATGGCACTGTTCTCGTTCTTGTCGACCAGTATGGTACAAGGCTGTCCATTGCCGACAACCGGAAAAGCACCTTCTGTTTTCTTGAAAGTAATAAACGGTTCCGCCGCATAAGCGTAAAGAACGCCAAGCAAAAGCCCCAAAAGGGCACTTAGTTTTTTCATAAGGATTCAAGTTTTATGTTTTCAATTTTAAGTAACCAAGTAAGTGTGCAAGATGAAATGATATTATCAGAAACACAGTTTCTGAGCTGACACATTACATAAACTAATTCTCAACATCTACTTATTTGCAAAGATAGCACAAACGGAGGGTTTCTCCATTAACAAACGTATCAGATTCATTTCTCCACGTACCAGCACATTCACCCAGGTGCCAAAATCGTTTACAAAAGTAACACAAACCCTCCCGGCTGCCTTTGGCTTCTTATACACTATTCAGCCAATAGCCGATTAATGCTACCCACTAAGTAAAAAGGTAAGTTTATCAGCCTGAAGTTTTTACCTCCTACAGTCTTCACCTCGTCTATCGAATAAGGTTGCGACCATACACGCACTGCCACCGTCTGTGAAGACCGTTCCATAAACGAATGCAAAGAACGCAGATGTGCATTGTGCCCTGTTTTCACTTCTATAGGATATAGCCGCGACTGCTGTACCCACACAAAATCCACTTCTGCCGACGAATCGTTTCCTCGCATCCAGAAATTTCGCTTTTGGCTCACTTTATCAGTCAGCGTAAGCAGTTCTTGCGCCACAACATGTTCGGCAATCCTTCCCCGCCACGCATCCTGCAGGTCTTTAGCATCTAAGACTTCTTTCTGCACTTGTGCCGCATAATTCACCAAACCGGTATCCAGCCATATCAACTTAGGTGTCCGCTTGGTTTCCGACAAAGCCGGCACCTCTGTCGATGTGGTAGGATAAACCAATTCCAGCAACATGGCTTTTTCCAGCAGCCGGAAAGCTTCACCCACTTCACGTGCCTGGTAAGAAGACGAGGCAAATCCTCCCAATGTAATGGGCTGTGCAGCTTTTCCCCATCCCTCTTCCAAGATAAACCGCACCACCTCTTTCAGCAACTTACCTTTGGTATATTTCTCCACATCATCGCGGTAGCCTTGCAACAATGTTTCATATACGTCACTCAGCGCCAGCAAGTCCCTCCGCTCCGCATAAAGCTGGACAGCTTCAGGCATACCACCAATCAGTGTATAGCGGTTAAACAATTGCATCAGCCTGCCGTGAAAAGGCACCGTAGCTTGCGGATGCTCCAACACCGGTAGCAAAGCCTCTTCACCTATAGCACCCAGGAACTCTCGAAACGAACAAGGACGTAAAGCCATGTATTGCACCCTGCCTACCGGAAACGAAACGTTGACCTCTACCAGATTCTCTAGCAAAGAACCTGCCGCCACTACATGCAGTTCTGGCAACTCTTCATAAAAATAACGCAGCAAGCCTATAGCTTTAGGAGAATTCTGAATCTCATCGATAAACAACAGCGTACTGCCCGGCTTACGAGATAAACCGCAATGTGCAAACAGCAACGGCATCAAATCCTTCAGCGGCATTTCCATCTCAAACAAAGCAGCAGCTTCCCGTTTCTCCAGATTAAGCGACAAATAATTATCAAAAGTTTTGCCAAACTCATTTATTACGGTCGTTTTCCCTACTTGACGTGCCCCTCTCAATACAAGCGGTTTGCGATGCGTATCGGTTTTCCACTGTTCCAAATGTTGTAATATCGTCCGTTTAAACATAACTATACTAAACAATTAATCCTAATCAGTTTATATAATCTGCCTGTTCAGAAACTGTGTTTCTAAATCTCATTCCATTTTGTATATTTACTCAAACAAATTGGTTTACAGCTACAAAGATAAAGAAATGTCGCAAAACGGAGGCAAAACTTATATGTTTTTGTTGTAAAACGGAGGCAAAATCCTCTTGTTTTTGTCGCAAAACGGAGGCAAAACAAGAAAATGAAGAATGCAAAATGATTATCCTATATCCGAAAGAGGATTATCTTATATTGAAAAAACAAATTGAATTCCGCAAACATCCCATGTAGGGGCGTATCGCATACGCCCGAATGCGTCCACTTATCCATGTGGATATCTTCTGAGGCTGTCTCAAAATAAAAAACGACAATTAAAAAGTAATGTCATTCTGAGTACCCATTTCCTGCGGAAGCCCATTCGATTATAACGGGAATTGTTATCTTGAACATTTTTATAAACCAATATTGTTCTACTATAAAAAGCAGCGGAATTATCCTTTAACAGGTAATTCCGCTGCCGAGAGAACCGAATCAATTAAATTATACTATCACGGCTATGAAAAAAGACGCACACATCTACTTTTTCCGTTCCATGCAAAGTATCATTCATTGCTTACAGAAGCAGAAGGTTCAGCAATTACTTCGCCAGCCAACCCATTAGCGAAACCGCCATAAGCAGGTTTGCGGTTATAGTTCAAATCCCAAAGTCCTACCGGCTCACCGTCTCTCCAACCAGAATTAGCGGGGCTATCTGTTGCGCACCATTGGGTAATACCGTAACGTTGAGCAGCCGGAATAATTTCAAAATATTTTTGGATAATGAACTGATAGAACTCAGCCATTTTTTGCTGTTGTTCGTAAGTTACTTCTTCCGTTGGGATACCGTCGGCGAATGCTTTTTCAACAATGCCCATATCCAATTCTGAAATCTTGATGAGCTTGCCGGTTGCTGCCATCAGTTCGAACATATTGACGATAGCGTCCTCTTGTGCTTTCTGGTCTGCCTCGTTCAGGATGTAGCTGACGTGCATCTGCGTACCGATACCATCAATCTTGGCTCCGTTGGCTTCCCATACTTCAATCCAGTGGATTAAGCTCTTCAGCTTTTGGTTGCCGTCCCACCACGATTCCAAATTAAAATCATTAACGAATAGTTTCAGATCTGCTGCATTTCCTCCGTATTCAGCAAAATATTTTTCAGCCGCTTTTGTAACGATTGGCAAATAATCTTCGCTTCCCAAATAATCTGCCCAATAGAAGTTGGTAGAAGGGTCGCCGTTAGTTGCTGATTGCAGGTCAAAATAGCCGTCACCGTCACTGTCTGCGTCAGAAACTGTCTCATTCGCAACATCCCATGCGACTACATAACCGCCGCAAGCTTCCATCATCCCTTTAATCCAGTTGTCCATGGCCCAAGTCAATGTATCTTTCTTTTCTTCGGGAGTCAATGGCTCTTTGTCACCTTCTCCTTCTATTTCAAAAGCAATATCATCAAAATAATAGGTATTTGCTTCACCTAATACAGCCAAGTTAAAGGCAATGGTATTCATACCGCTTTCTCCAGCTTGTTCTGCAGAAATAGTACCAGTTACTTCCATGTCTTGCCATTCGGTTGTGAAAGAAGGATTCGATGGGAGCATTGCATAGTGAATGTAGCCACCTGGATTATTGTGAGCCTGTGTCTCTGAATTTGCTGCTTTGTCTGCCTTATATTTCATAGAGAAACGGTAATTTGTTCCTGCTACGAGTTGCTGTGAGGCTTTTACAAAGAATTGAGTATCATACGTATTGGCTGGGTTATCAGCAGAATGAACGACAAAAGCATGTCCTACACCGTCTGCACCGGTTCCGGCTTCGCCAATCGTACAAGGATTCGGACCTCCTACACCGGGTTCGGTGGCGAAGAAACAAGATACATCATCTCCTTCAGCATCACCATTGGTTACTAAGTTTATCCAGCGAGTTGCGGCAGGAGTTTCCAAATGTGAAACTTTCAGCCATTGTACTTCAATAGTTCCTACAAAATTACCTGACTGGAACATGACGAAACCACTACCTTCTGCTCCGGGGCTTACTGGTATTTCAAGCTCGGTCCATTCCGGTGTTAAAGCCACTGAGAGTCCGGGATTTGCCGACCATGTTCCGGCAGCCATTGTGATTGATGTCTCTACTGAAGAACGTATCATCATATTAATTGTATAATCTGTTCCCGGAACCCAATTGATGCCGTCTGCTATATGGTATTGGAAATCCCAATTATTGGTAATAAATTCAGGATTTGTTATCGTCAGATAGCCTTTATCACTGATAGTGATACTGGCTTCTGAACCTTCCGGTTTTTGTGACCAATATTGATAACTACCCATGACAGCATAATTGAAATTTCCATCTTCCACTTCGACAGGTTCTGCAGGTTCTGTTTCTATTTCCCTGTCTGCAATTAATCCATTTAGGTAGTTTAGGTTCTGTTGCGAATGCCAAGCAAGGGTATGGCCGTAGATAGTCATACCTGCCTGACGGGCGGCATCAATAAAACTGGTTACGGTAGAGAAATTCATTGTTCCATCATCGCTGACAATCGATGCGTATTTCATTTCATTCCCCGCCGTCATTTCATCGAAGTTAGAACAAGCCAAACTATAGACTTGGTCTCCGTTGATATAGTCTGTAGCTGCCAGAGCAATACCCAATTTGAAATTGGGATTCTCCGTACGGTCTACGTAGCTTTTCAGTACATCGTAATTGTTTAAGTATTCATACTGGGAAAGGCTCTCGGGCTTAGCTCCTACATCGTATGGCAACATGCTGTCGTCTGTACAGCCCGACAATGCGCCTACGGCAAGTGCTCCCAGTAATATTTTATTTGTATATTTCATAATTTTCTGGTTTAAAGCGATTAACTTATATGAATGTCTGCAACCTGCCCATGCGGGCATTTATTTATTCTTTATATACAGTACTAAATTCTTCGTAAGCCACGCCACGGGTTTGAACGACCAGTGTGTCTTTCGTGTTGTATTGCTTGGCTCCGAAGTCAATGTTATAATCCAGGTAGAGTGCATTGCGGTCTTCTTCATTCCCCCAGCTGGCTTTGTCACCGTCAATAACAAATTTACCACTTCCACTTGCTGTAAAACCTTCCGTTCCCGAAGTAATCGTACATTCATCGTTGTTGTTGAAGGTCAGTACCAAATCACAAGTTAAGGTCTCTTCCCCTACTGTGGTTGATACCGGGAAGATTGCCGTATGCAGGTCTTTGGTTGTTACGCTGCATACTTCATCGTCCTCAATATATACTTCGTGGCGGATGTTGGTGGTGGTATTGCCTCCTTCTGTAATTTGGTCAACTCCCCGACGCAAGTATTCCGCATCCCATTTGTTGATGTATTTCACACAATACAAGACATAATTTTTAGGGGCAGTATCCCACATGTCTGCATTGGTCCAGGGGGCATTGGGCTCTTTGGGAACTCCTAACAGAATAGAGTCTGCATTGGCTACGTGTGTCATGCGCAAGGGGATGACATAGGTATTGGTCAACGCTCCCGGATCTTCGAAAAAGGCATCGGTAAAGGTGACTTCTACCGCTCCCATCAGGTTATTAAACTCGTTCAGGGTAATCTGTTCCGAAGACAGGCTGTAGTAATTCGAAGGCATTGGTTGCACCGGAGTGACGCCATCGGCAAAATACAAGTTGTCGCAAAGCTCATCATCTACCATAATGTCGATTACCGTTGAACCGCTTCCCCCGTAGGCTCCGCCCATCGTGGCATAAATTTTGCATTTGTGGGCGTTGTCAAGTGAAGTGTCGTACGTATCTTCTCCCATTACCAAGGTACGCACCGGAGTCTGGTGTGCAAAGTAAACGGCAGAATGGTCATAGTTCGGGAATTCCGCATCGCCGTTCTTACAAGAAGAAATGCTTGTTGCAACAATTCCTGCCATCAGTATAGAATATAAATTCGTTTTTTTCATATTGATTCTGTTTTAGTCTTGAATGTTACTTTTGTGATTTTACCATCCTTGATTCTGAATGAAACCGAAGTTCAATACATCGTTGTATGGAATCGGACCATAATTCATATACGGACGGTAATTTCTTTCTTCCACTTGAATCGGTGTGTAAGTCAATGCTCCACCTGTACCACGGCTGATGTTAACGCCTTGGGCTGCTTCGGTCAGGTCGGCATTCCAACGACGCAAATCATAGAAACGGATGTTCTCGAAACAGAGTTCCAGACGGCGTTCGTTGCGGATCAGTTCACGCATTTGGTCTTGGCTGTTTGCGCATGCTTCCAGATAAGGGTCACCGTTATCTACACCTACTCCGGCACGGGTACGGATGGCTTTAATCACATCGTAGGCACTGAATCCGAACGAACCGGTTCCTTTGGGTCCCCAAGCTTCGTTGGCTGCTTCTGCATAGTCTAAGAAGATTTCCGTATAGCGGATACGGGCAGAATAGTGACGTTGCTGGGTGTTGTAGTTCGGGTCTAAGTTACAGTCGAAACGCAAATGTTTACGCATGTAGTAGCCGGTGCGGGTAGAGTGTCCCGACTCCCGGTTGATTGCATCGTTGTTTGTTCCATACGAACCGGTGGTAATCGTTGTGCTTCCGGCTGTGCTTCCGTTGGTGATGATGTAAGTTGCCAAACGTGGGTCTCGGTTTGCATACGGGTCATTCGCATTATAATCTGAGTTGCTGTTATCAATGGGATAACCGTTTGCCATGGGGAAAGCGTCTACCAGGTTTTGCGTAGGATTGACACGTCCATTGCCGTACAGGCTCGGCGGGAAATTATCGCCTTCCAAGGTATTGCTGTCGCTATAACCTGCTCTCCAAATAATTTCTTGGGGATTCGAACCGTTTCCTAAGCCTTCGATTTCCGAGGTGTTGCAATACCAGGTATAACCGTCTGCATCGATTCCGTTGATGCCGTCAATGCGTTGCAGTACTGTTCCGGCACTGTTGGCAGCTTCTTCCCATGTGATTCCGGATTCGGCAAAAGCCGGGCTGGCAGCCATCAGGGTAACTTGTGCACGGATTGCCTCTACGATTCTGCCGCTGATACGTCCGGCACGGTATACTCCGTTTACACGGTCGTATTGGTCGACGTTGATGCCTAAATCTAAGTATTTTTGCGGAATTTCGCTCTCGGTATGACCGTCTTTGTAGTCCAACGGTAATAATTCGATGGCTTTGTCGCAATCCGAAAGAATCTGTTCAATGCAAGCCGCATACGTGTCGCGCGGTTGGCTGAAGTCAGACTCCGGACTTTCCGAGGCGGTTTTGATAGGCACTCCCAATAATTGACCGTCTGTGCCTATTCCTCCATGTGCCCTTAACAAATAATACATGTAAACGGCACGCAGTCCGTAGGCTTCTCCGCTGTAGCTATCTACAAACAGGGTTTGGATATTTGTTTCCATAGCGAAAGGAACACTCTCCACTCTTTCCAAAAACAGGTTTAGGTACTGAATGGCATTGTAGCAGTTCTTCCATTGGGAAGCGGGGTCATTCTGTGCCGTCCAGGCTCCGGTTGCCATCGCACGCCAGGTATTGCTGTTGTCGTTCGATACGGCATCGTCTGTTGCCACATCGCTGGTCGGCGAAGTGTTGTACGGAAGTAATATGTAGCCATTCCCCAATACGCCTAAGGCATAATCAGCGTCTGAATACATGGCATCCAAGTCCCGGTTGTTTTCAATGGCAGGTTCGAACAGGTCATCACATGCCATTGTCGCAAATAATGGGAGCAGTGCTAAAAGTTTAATGATATTTTTCATACTTCTTATTTCGTTAATTGATTAAAAAGCAATTTTGACACCTAAATTGTAGAAACGGGTCTGCGGGGCAGTACCGACATTTCTTTCCATCAGTTCACGCTCTTTGGCAATGGTCAGCAGGTTCGAACCGCTGATGTAAATGGCTGCCTCTTTCAAGAAGGTCTTTTGCAGCAGGCGTTTCGGGAAATCGTAGGTCAACTGTAATTTAGCCAAATCAAAGCGGTTGGTCTTGTAGAGCCAGAACGTAGAGTTCCGGAAGTTGTTGTTGCCGTCTAGTGTAGTCAGACGCGGATAAGTTGCTGTAGCAGCAGTTTCCGGTGTCCAACGTCCGCGAACGACTTCCGAATACTTGCCGTCGCCGTATACCCAATAGTATGAATCTCTCTTGAAGTCATGACCACCAAATCCGGCTGTGCCTAAAGCAAATAGTGTGAAGTTCCGCCATTTTGCCGTAAAGTTAATACCCAAGGTAAACGGAGAACCGTACCAGCCGCCACGTCCCAAGTAGACTTCGTCGTTGGTATCAATCACGCCGTCACCGTTTTGGTCCTTGTATTTCAGGTCACCCGGACGTACCGTACCACCGAAGTTCTGGGTGGGCGAGTTAGCAATGTCATTCTCGTTTTGGAAGAATCCTTCGCATTCCAGTCCCCATAAACCATCTACCGGTTTACCGGTACGGTTTTGGTAATCGTAGGCATAGTTCTCGTCCCGTTGGGTAGCTTCCGTTTTGTAGTAGGTTCCGGTAACGCCTAACGAAAGGTCTGCTTCGCCTACTTTTTTATTGAAGTTTACTGCAAAGTCAAATCCGACCCGTTTGTTGTTGTTGAAGTTCACATATGGAACAAACGAAGCTACCGGATTAGGATAATCGGTCGAGAAATAACTCGGGTAAATGGTGCTCGGCTGGATAGGCAAACCGTCTGTCGAATTGACAAAGAAGTTGGCATCAGCTGTAATCAAGCGATCCCACAACGAAGTACGGAGGCTGACGGTCAGTTCTTTCCGTTTGATGAAAGTCAGTTCTTCATTGGCTCCGCGTAAAGAATTTACGGATTGTCGGTTTACGCCTTCTTGCCAGTTCCACCACGCTCCATTGGATTGGTTGAAGTTAGCTTCGTACATGTAATAATCAGCCAAGTCAATATCCTGATGCAGGATACTTCCCGATACGCCCAACATCAATTCGTCCACCACCGGTGAGTTTTTCAGGAAGTCTTCCTGATGCAGTTTCCAGGCAAGGGTCAATGCCGGCGAGAAGGCATTGCGATGTCCTTCTGCTAATTTGGCTGAATGAACAGCTGCTCCGCTGAATTCGGCATAATATTTGCCTAAGTAGTTGTAGCCCAACTGGATGCCTAAGTTGGCATTGCTGGTGCGGTGGTACACCGTAGAATTGGTTTGCTGGTACCCGTTTACCAACAGCATGGCAGATAGATTATGCGCCTTGTTGATGGTAGTGTTGTAGTCAAAATGAGCAGACAGGGCAATGGTCTGGTTATCGGTACTGCCGCTGATGTTCTGCACACCCGTTTTTTCATCAGTACCTTCGTATCCAGCACCGGTAATGACATCTGCGCCGTTGTAGCTCGACCAAGTCGGTGTATAGATGCGGTAGGTGTTGTTGAACGAGGTGTTGTAACTCGTTGCATAGTCTACTGCAAACTGGAAGTGGAATGAAAGCCCTTTCAACAGTTTGTGCAGGTCGAAGTCAATACCCGTGTCGAACTGGAACTGGCGGCTGGTGTATTTATTGTAACCGGCAGCATAGTAGTCGGCAAAGATGTTGCGGTTGTCAATCTGGCTTCCGCCAAGGAACATCCCGTCGAAGATGTTGCTGTTTACACCCATTAAGTCATGAACCGAAAATGCATTCGGGTCAATGTAGCTTAACGGAATCAGCGGTGCAAATCGGTTGGGACGCATGCTGGCTGCTTCCCTCCAATAATCGTATGTTTCTCCTTCCGCGGTTTCGTAAGTAGTACGTCCCGAGCGCACATCGTAGAACGTGGCATTCGCATTGGCGTAGGCTGTAATGTCCTCGTTGATAGTGACGTCCACGTTACCGCGGATATTCAGACGGCTGGTGAAGTTTTTGTCTGCTTCACCGAAGTTAAAGATGTCGTTTTGACGGTAGTAGCCTACATTCGAGTAGAAACGCGCCCGTTTGTTACCGCCCGAAATTTCGGCAGTCACGTCGCTGCGGTTGTATGTTTTCTTCAGGTAGTCCGATGAATAATAGTCCAGACTTGGGTAGCGGTAAGGATTGATGCCCGAACCGTAGTTGTAAATGTCTGCTTCACTATACAGCGGATCCAGCCCGTCATTGGCACGGGCTTCGTTATACAGGGTCATGTATTCTGCTGAACCCAAGTACTTGGGATAGCCTTTCGGTACATAAAATCCCGTATTGGCGCGTACATCAATTTGCAGTTTCTCTTGGTATTTACCACGTTTGGTCGTAATATAAATGACTCCTTTCGATGCCCGGCTCCCGTAAAGCACTACTGCAGAAGCACTTTTTAGGAAGGTAATCTGTTCGATTTCAGTAGGCAATACGTTGTTGGCATCACGGGGTACTCCGTCTACCAAGACCAGGTAACCGGCATTGTCGCCGTCCATGCCCCACAAGGAGTTTCCATTCCAACCGCCTACATAGCCTTGCAGGTTATCCAAACTATAGGTGGTATAGTTCTTGTCGTTCACTTGCTCCATGTCAATCACTGAAACGCCTCCCAACAGGTCGTCTTGTGCTACTTTGCGGAATGCTACCTGCACCGACGGTTCTGCTGCCTGAAGCGAGTCAGTCTCATTTGCTTCTGCGGTTTGTGCTCCGATGCTTTGGTAAGCAGGAAGCAACCCTAAGGCAGCGGCAAATAAAATGAATCGTGTATCTTTTACTTTCATTTGTTTCTTCTTTTAATGTTCTACATTTTTCTGCTGTTACAATTACCAGCCCGGATTTTGGTCAAGACCTTCATACAGGTAGGTATCATCGGTCTTCAGCGGGAACCAGTAATGCTTGGAAGAGAATTGGCGGGTGACAAGCACTTCTTCGCGCCAGTTGTCAACTCTTGCATCTCTCGGGTCGTTTTCGGTAAACCATTCGGCACTTTCCACACGCTTAAACTCTTGACTGGTCTTTATGGTATACGGTTCTTCGGTCAGCAACAGCCAACGCTGGAGGTCACAGAAACGGAAGCCTTCGAATGACAATTCTACAGCACGTTCGCGGCGCACTTCGTCCATGAACGTTTCTTTGTTTCCGGTAAAGTCTGCCGGTACATGTGCCATACCTACGCGGTCACGCAGACGGTTGATGGCATCTTCGGCAGTCAGGGAACAGTTGTTTGCTTTACCGGTCGCTCCGTTGATGGCAGCACAGGCTTCGGCATACATCAGGTAAATATCACCCAAACGCATATAAGGTACATACACTTGCAGACTGCGGCTATAATCGTGAGCTCTGTCAATGGTATTGACGGTATGAGGTGCTAATTTCTGGATAAAGTATCCGGTTCGGCTACCGTTCAAATCGCTTCGCATGTTTCCGCCTGTATGGAGTTGGCAATATTGGTAGGCAGCAATATCACCGCTTACATACCCATTGATGTATTGGAAACCGTCAAAAACAATATCATGGTAGAAGCGTGGGTCACGGTCACGGAATGGATGAGTGGGGTCAAAACCGCTACGAGGGTCATCCAATGGGTAACCGTTTGCCATACCGTACAGATTGACATAATTGGCTGTAGGTTGGTGAATGATATTATCTCCGTCTACGACATTGTTCATTTTAGGACCGTAAGTTGTTGCGGCTCTGAAGGCTGCGGTGTTGATACCGAATGCCGGACCACGGAAGATAGCTTCTACCGAACCGGGTTGTTCCCAGCCTTGGTTCATGGTGTAGAAGATGTCATCGAAGCAAGACGTTGCACTGGCTGAGCGTTCATGGTTGTAAACATCGTCGTATTCATACTGTGCTAGTGCATATTGAGTCTGCCCGCTTTCTACCAGGTTCAGCAATTCGCCAAAGGCTTCGGCTGCTTTCTGGCAATACTCATTATTATAATTATAAGTGAGGGCTCCTCCGGTTTGTGCACCGTTCTCCATCAACGGGCTGCCTGCCCACAGATAGGTCTTGCCCAAATAGCCCAATGCCATGATTTTGTTGATACGCAAATCGTTTTGGTTGGGGGTGTGCATACCGGCTGAAGTGTCTTCCCAGTCAATCGGAAGCAGGTCGGCTGCTTGGCGGAAGTCTGCTGCTGCTTTGTCTGCCGCTTCTTGGAAACTGAGACGAGGTAGGCTCAAGCCTTCCGATTCCAGTACTTGGTCGATGTAAGGCAGTCCGCCCAGATATGCCATCAGTTCAAAATGCCACCAGGCACGGAAGAAATACAACTGTCCGGCAATCAGGTCGCGCTCTTCTTGCGTGCCTACCATGTTGCCTAAATTTGTCAGACCAAGATTGCATTTGCGGATGCAGTACCATGCATGTCCCCATAAATGGTGAGCCATACGGTCATTAGAGGTCGGGTCATTGGTATTGCCGTCCATCCAGCAAGCACCGTCTTGTCCTAATCTGCCAGCTTGCCAGCCCCAAAAGTTTCCCAAGTCTACTTGATGGGTCATGTGCCAGTCACCTTCGGTATTTAGGATTTCATCGTCTCCCCAGTTGAAGGTGGTAGTCCAGTAGCAGTTCTCTTTATCGGGAATGCAGTTGTAGATTTCTTCCACGAAGCCTTGAAAATTGTTGAAGTTCTGGAAGGCTGTGGCTGCATCTACTGTCGAATCCGGATTCTTGTCCAAGTAATCCTCGCAGGCAGTGGTGCCCAATGCCAGTGTGAACAAGCTGCTATATAGTAAGGTTTTATATCGTTGTTTCATACGTCGCTGTCTTTATAATGTGAACTTAATACCTAAATTGAAACGCTTCATGGTCGGGTAAGCACCTTGGTTGCCGCCTCCGGCGAAGTTCGATTCGCGGTCGTCCGGCATCCGGGTCCATACCCACAGGTTGTTACCGTTCAAGAATACTTTCAGGTTGCGGATACCCAATTTTTGTACCCAACCGCCATCGAAGGTATAAGCGATTTCGGCATTTTTCAAACGGATAAACGAACCGTCGTACAGGTTCTGTGTGCCTGTATTGTAACTTGGAGTAGTCGTGAAACGAGGTACAACTACTTCGGGGTCTCCTTCAGTCTTCGACCACCAGTTACCTTGGTCATATACTGTATTCAACCGGTTGCCGAAACTGGTCAGGTTAACGTCGCGGGTCACGTTGGTTACGCCATAGAATTGTACAAAGGCACTGAATCCTTTCCATTCAAAACCCACCGTTGCACTGTAAGTGTTCTGCGGAGTGTCGGAATAACCATAAGGTGCTTCGTCTCGTGCGTCTACTATACCATCGGCATTGAAGTCGACAATGTAATAGTCACCCGGCAGTTTGTGCTTTTCTGCGTCGGTGTCGCGTGCCGGGCTACCGTAAATTTGGTCGTAGTTTCCCATAAATCCGGCGTCAATGTGGGCATGGGTCTGTTCAATGCTGAAACCGGCTTTTTTTTGGTAAGCAGGTTGCAATAAGGGGTCATCCCGTTGGATAACTTCGTTGACTGCATGGGTCATGTTGAAGTTACCCCATAAACGCATCTCGTTGGCAAATACCTTGTTGACACGGAGTTCTAATTCGTAACCGTGGGTCTTTACTTTACCTAAGTTAGCTGCCGGAGCGTTCATACCGAAATAGAAGGGGACAGCTCGCTCGCCCGAGGTAACGATGATATCGGTACGCTTGTCGCGGAAGACTTCTACCGTACCGGCAAACAGACCGTTCAGGAACGAGTAGTCGATACCAAGGTTGAATTTCTTCACCGTTTCCCAATGGATGTCTGGATTACCTACGGTTGTTTCCCGGTACCAGGTGTAAGGGCTGATGGCTTGGTTCAATGCCATGGGGGTAGCTCCGTTGGTTCCTCCGCCGACTCCCCATTGGGACAGGTACAGCCAGCGGTCGGTTACGTTATCGTCACCGATTTCACCGTATGAAGCACGGATTTTCAACATATCCAGCCACTTCTTGGAGAAGCCCATGAACTTTTCTTCTGAAATCATCCAGCCGATAGCGCCTGAGTTGAAGAAGGCAAAACGGTATTCGGGAGAGAATTTTTCGGAACCGTTGTAAGCGCCGTTGTATTCGAAGAAATACTTGTTGGCATAATTATAGGTAGTACGGAACGCCCAGTCTTCACGACGATTCGGGATAATACTACCGGTAGCGGTTTCCTGACGGCTGAACAAGCCCATGGCGGTTATATTGTGGTCGCCGAATTCGCGTGCCCAGTCCAACTGTACTTGGTAATTCATGTTGCGCTGGGTCGCATTGTTGTCTACTTCACCGCCGCTGGTGGTCCACATAATTGGATTTTTGCTCGGGTCGAATTTATCGTCATTGTAGAGTGTAGGGTCAAGGTAAACAATTCCTGTTTCCGGGTCAATCCATTTCGTGACAGAATCATGGTATAAGTCGTTGATACCGCGATTGATTTCCACAAATACATTGTCCCACGACACCATGGCACGGGCACGCAGACCTTTGGTGATAAAACTCAAGTCTTGTTCCAACGTAAAGTCGGTGTTGATGCGTGTAGTGGTGGTATTCATTCTTCCGGCTAAAGCCAAGTTGGCTGCGGAGTTGGAAACGTTGGAAACATTGGGATAATATCCCCAACTTCCATCCGAATATTGCGGCAGGAATACATCGGGCGGTGTACCGTAGGCACCTGCCCAATATTGTGCGATAGCCCAATCGCCTGAATTGGTATATCCCCACGGAGTTTTCTTAGCTCCGTTCGAACCAGCGATGTTGACCTTCAAAGTAGTGGTCTTGGTTAAAGAAAAGTCCAAGTTGCTGCGGACATTGATACGGTTGTATCCGAAACCGCCGCTGTAGCCACGCCCGTTATCCATGACATTGAACAAGTCGCCTTCGTGGAGGAAGTCCGCACCAACGAAGTATCTTACGAATTTGGTACCGCCGCTGACGTTCAGACTGGCATTGTAAGACATGGTATAATCCTTGAAAATGACGTCTTGCCAATCTACGTTCGGGTAGCGTTCGTATTCTTCCAGATTTGCCGGATAGCGATACTTATTAATAACAGACATCGGGGTGATGTAGTCCCATGCACCAGTCCCCATAGCATTAGACAAAGCCAATTCATGTTCTACTGCGATGTTACGCATCCGCAATGCATCATACGAATCCAATTTGTTCGGCAATTTTGAGGGTACCTTCATAGTAGCCTGTGCCGATACGTCGATTTGTGCCTTGCCTTCCTGACCGCGTTTGGTAGTAATCAAGATAACGCCGTTCGCACCTTTTACACCGTAAACGGCGGTAGCCGATGCGTCTTTCAAAACCGAAATAGATTCTACGGAGTTGATGTCAACCGAACTCATCGGACGTTCGATACCGTCTACCAATACCAGCGGCGAACTGTTGTTCCACGAACTGGAGCCACGGATAACTATCTGCGGCTCTTCTTCACCCGGCAGACCCGAGCTGGCTGTGGTAGTCACACCCGGCAGGTTACCGGTCAAGGCTGCACCGATGTCGGATACACCACCGGCACGTTGCAGCACTTCGCCTTTGGTCTGGGTGATGGCACCCACTACGGATTCCTTTTTCTGCTGGCCGTAACCTACGACTACGACTTCATCCAGCATCTCGGAGTCTTCGCGCATCCGGATGACAATCATGTTGCGGCCTTTCACTTCCACGTCTTGTGACAGGAAGCCTATGTAAGAAACGGTCAGCGTGGCGTTCTTTTCAGGTAGCTCTAAGGTGAAATTACCGTCAAAGTCGGCTACCGTACCTACGCTGGTGTTTCCTTTCAGTGCGATTGTCGCTCCGATTAACGGCTCATCGTTGTTGTCGAGCACCTTTCCCGAAACGACAAACTTTCCCTGTGCAGTCGCTGTCAGACTGCAGCATAACAATAAGAAGAACAAGATTCCTCTTACCTGTAAAAACTCCCTCCATTCCGGAGAACGTTTTACCAAGAACTGTTGTCTTATGTTTTTCATCATGTTAGTAAATTAAAATGTTTTTCAAATGTTTCTCTTTGCTTACACCTCTCTTACCTTAATATATAAGAAGAAAGATGGAAGATTAAACGGTAACAATTACCGTATCAGCATCAAAATAATCCATGGTAAAACAACAGCCTTGAAAGCTTTAAATGAATTGTGCTTTTCATAAACTTGATAATGTTTAGTTAATAATAATTATATATTCTCACAATTGCAAATGTAGAAAATCTGTCTGAAAATGATTATTCTCTATGTTACATATATTATCACGTATATTACATCGACTAGCCCGAACGTTACATTTTTTATCAGAAACCGTACATTTATGTTGTAAAGCATGTATCAGAGTTCATTAAAAGAGAAGAAAATGGAAAAATTTAAGGAGGTTAAAGGAGGTGAAGGAGTTAGAGGAGTTAAAGGAGTTAGAGGAGTTAAAGGAGTTAAAGAAATTAAAGGAGTTAGAGGAGTTAGAGGAGTTAGAGGAGTTAGAGGAGTTAGAGGAGGTGAAGGAGTTAAAGGAGTTAAAGGAGTTAGAGGAGTTAAAGGAGGTGAAGGAGTTAAAGAAGTTAGAGTAGAACAAAATTGGTTTGCGAAAAATTCTTGATGCATTGTCATCTAAGGGAACGAACGTGAAGGATCTCGTAGACATCCACGTGGGCGCATCTGAGATGCTTCACTTCATTCAGCATGACAAATGTTTTTTCGCATTTTATTTCTGATTGAGAAGCTGTTTTGAATTTATCGTGCGATGATTTGGGATGAGTTTTTGAGGCATTTCCGCTTCTGTGATGAGGAAGATAGCGGGCTATCTGACGAAGAACAGGAGC
>NZ_NFJA01000034.1:0-35960 GCF_002159615.1 Bacteroides sp. An279 | reverse complement strand
GCGGGCTATCTGACGAAGAACAGGAGCGGAAAGGACCAAAAAATCGCCCAAAGCACGCACGAAAACGGATACATCAAGCCAAGAAAAACTTTTTGGAGAAATTCAAAACGGCTTCTTAATACAGTCAATTTGCAGAAAATGGATAAATGTCCGCCAACAGCCAATGCATATCCCTAAAAAATGCATATATACTGCATTCGCGGTTGAATATATACTTCATCGGCTTACGAATATATCTTCATCGGCAGATGCAGTACTACTGCGTTTTCAACTCAGACGGATTGGCTAATGGCGGACATTTATTTGTAGAATCCCCCGGTTTGAAAATTCTATTTATTTTTGTACATATTTTCGTAATAGTTCTGGTAATCTCCGCTTGTTACGTTTTTTACCCATTCCTGATTGTCCAGATACCATTTCACGGTTTTGACAATGCCGTCTTCAAATTTGGTTTCGGGCACCCACCCCAAGTCATGAGTTATTTTTGATGGATCGATGGCGTAACGTTGGTCATGACCCAGACGGTCTTTGACAAAAGTAATCAGTGATTCGTTTATCCAATCAATTTTGATTTGTCCGTTTTCGTTCGTTTCTTTTTTCTTCAGCATCTTCCGGTAGTCGGGTTCTTTTTCCATTATCTGGTAAATAGTGCCAATGATTAATCGGACAATTTCGATGTTTTGTTTTTCATTGTGCCCTCCTACGTTGTATATTTCTCCGTTTTTCCCGTGACATACTACGAGGTCAATGGCTTTGCAATGGTCTTCTACATACAGCCAGTCACGTACATTCGTACCTTTTCCATATACCGGCAGTCTCTTGCCTTCGAGTATGTTCTTTATTACCAATGGAATCAGTTTTTCTGGAAATTGGTAAGGACCGTAGTTGTTCGAGCATCGTGTAATGGTTACAGGCATTTTGTAAGTGTCACGATAGGCAAGGACGATGAAGTCTGCACTGGCTTTTGATGCACTATACGGGCTGTGCGGACATAATGGGGTATCTTCGGTAAAGAAGCCTTCATCTCCCAATGAACCATATACTTCATCGGTGGACACCTGATGGAAACGTACATCGCGCCTCCACGTCGGATAGCCTTGTTCGTCTTTACCGGTCACCCATGCACAGCGGGCTGCATCCAGTAGGTTTTGTGTTCCTAAAATGTTGGTCTGTAGAAAAAGTTGTGGGTTTTCGATGCTTCGGTCCACGTGGCTCTCTGCTGCAAAATTGATGATATAGTCAAATTTGTATTCAGAAAACAACTGGTCGGCAAGATTGCGGTCGCAGATATTTCCTTTGATGAAATAGCAACGATCGTCGTCTATATCTTTGGCAATAGTGCCTAAGTTGCCGGCGTATGTCAGAGCATCCAATACGACTACCCGTATATCTTCATGTTTAGCAAGAATGTATTTTATATAATTAGCACCGATAAATCCGGCTGCTCCTGTAACTAAATAGGTTTTCATAATGTTACTTTGTTTAAGCGGTGCAAATTTCGGAAAGATTTTTCAATCAAGCAAGCATTATTCGTTTAATTCTATTACTTCCAGGTCAGAAAAATTACCTTTATCGATACGGAAGCGTACCAAAGTGCGTACTGTATGGAAGCCATACTTGCCGGCAGCACCCGGATTGATGTGCAGCAGTCCCAGCTTGGAATCATATTTCACTTTCAGGATGTGCGAGTGGCCGCTGATGAACAACCGGGGAGGATGGGTTGATAAAATATTCCGTACCGACGGGTCATATTTCCCGGGATATCCTCCGATGTGCTTGATGAGTACATCTGTTTCATCTATGGTAAACCGGTTGATTTCGGGGAAGCGCAGACGGATGTCTTGTCCGTCGATGTTGCCATACACGGCACGTAACGGACGGAAAGCTTCCAGCTTTTGTATGATTTCCAGGGAACCGATGTCTCCTGCATGCCATATTTCGTCACACGGTTCGAAATATTTCAGGTAACGTCCGTCCCAATAGCCGTGTGTGTCTGATAAGAGTCCGATGGTGGTCATTGTTATTTATGGGAGTTGCAGTTTCAGCTTGACGAATTGCCTGATGAAATCGACTGTTCCGTCGATTCCCAGTACTGACGAGTCGATGCAAAGGTGGTATGTCGCGGCGGCTCCCCATGTGTTGTAGCTATAATAATTATAGTAGGAAGAGCGTTTCTTGTCGGCTTTTTCCATAATTTCTTCTGCTTTTTCTTCGCTGATGTTCAGTCGTTTGGTCAGGCGCTCGATGCGTGCTTGGGGGGAGGCTGATACAAAGACGTTGGCACATCGCGGATGGTCACGCAATACATAGTCGGCACATCGTCCTACAAAGAGGCATGATTGTTTTTCAGCAAGGTGGCGGATGACATCGCTTTGGATTTTGAACAGAGAGTCATTGCTCAAGTACGAATTATAAGGATAAGCTCCTTCGGTAATGAAGGGGAACCGTGTTCCGAACAGTCCTCCTAACAGGCTTTGCGAAGCCTTTTCGTCGGCTTTCTCGAAAAACTCTTTACATAATCCGCTTTCTTTTGATGCGAGGTTTATCAGTTCTTTGTCGTAAAAGGCGATGCCAAGGTCTTTTGCCAGTTTTTCTCCGATTTCTTTTCCGCCGCTCCCTAATTGTCGACCAAGATTGATTACAAAATGCTCGTTCATAACGCTTCTGTTTGAATTATTGTTAATGTATAGAGCAAATGTAAATAAAAAAAAGGAAATAAGGAAATAAAACCGTAAGAGAATCGGGGCAAATGTATCTAAATTATGCAGATTATCTTCAATGACGGAGAGGATTATCTTCTAATCGGGGCATTTGTGTGATTGTAATCAGATGCATCCTTTTATTGACAGAAAGAAAAATATTCCCGTAGCTATCATTAACAGGCCGATAGCGGCATAAAACAAGCGTGCCCGCTTCCTTCCGGCATTGGCCACGATGAAACGGGTATTGTGTGCGGTGAAGAACCAATCCCAGTTGAACAATGCTGCCAGCAGGGCGAGCATACCCACCAGCACAAACAAGGCTTGTATGATATAATGTACGGCCATTGTGATGTCGATATTATGCTTCGGCGTCGATGCTGACCGTTCGGCTTCCGTCTTCCAATTCGTCGATTCGGACTTTCACTGCATCACCCGGGAGCAAGTCGTCTATCAGTTCAGGCCATTCGATGAAACACAAGGCACCGCTGTAGAAATAGTCTTCATAACCCATATCGTATACTTCTTCCAGCTTTTTGATACGGTAGAAGTCGAAGTGGTAAATCAGTTCGCCTGTGGTGTCCGAACGGTATTCGTTTACGATGGCGAATGTGGGTGAGTTGATGACATCAGTCACGCCCAGTTCTTCGCAAACAGCTTTGATAAATGTGGTCTTTCCGGCTCCCATTTTGCCGTAGAAAGCAAACACAGTGTTGTCACCCATAGCGGCGATGAAAGCTTTTGCCGCTTCATGGATATGCTCGAGGTCTGTAATCGTTATTTTCATATACTTGTTGGATAAACTTTTTGCAAAGTTAATGATTTTTTCGTAGCTTGTATCTCATACGGCTCAACTTTGCGAGTGCATAGAATAAGATGGACACAAAAATGATGGATGCTCCTGATGGTATCTGATAGTGGTAGGAGAGGATTAGCCCTCCCAGGCAACTGATATATCCGATGCCGATGGAAAGCCAAATGATGTGCTTGAATCTGTATGTGAACAGGTTAGCGGTCATCTGGGGTAAGGTGAGGAGTGAGATTGCCAGCACGATGCCCACCATGCGCAAGCAAGATACGATGGTAAGGGCAATGAACATCATCAGAATGTATTCGAAGCATGTGACGGGCATCCGCTGTGAACGGGCAAATTCAGGATCGAACGCAATGGCTACGATGGGGCGCAGGAAAAGGGCGAAAAATAGGGTAAGCACACTGCTTAGTATGCCTAGCAAAAGGATATCTCCTTGTGTGATGGTCAGGATGTTCCCGAAAAGAAACGATGAAAGGTCGGGCGTGAATCCTGGGGCAAGGAAGCTGAAAATGATGCCGATAGCCATTCCGAATGTCCAGAATACGGCAATGGCAGAATCTTCGCGCATATCGCTTCGCTTGCTGAGCCATTCTACTCCGAATGCAGAGAGTACTGAGAAAATGGCGGCGGCAAGTATGGGCGGGATACCGGTGTAAAGTCCGATGCCGATGCCTCCGAACGAAGCGTGAGTGATACCTCCGCTGATGAATACCAGCCGGCGTGTGACAATGTAGGTGCCGATGATACCGCAGGCAATGCTGGCAAACAGGCTTCCCAACAAGGCATGTTGGAAAAAAGTGTATTGTAGTAAATCCATCATAAGCAAATGAGTTTGTTCGTCCGTAAGTCTTTGAGTCTTTAGGCCGAAGCATACCTGTAGCTTATAAACTTACCAACTCAAAAACAAAAGAACCCGGTACTTGATTTTAGTTGTTTATTGCATTGTTTCTTCTTTCTCCCACAATGAGAAACAATTCATCTTTCAGTTCGTCGGGTAGATTGATACCCCTTAATTGCAAGCTACGGCTCCATCCCGCTACATCTTCTTCCTGCATTGAGTAAAGAATATCGCGAAACTCGTCCGTTTCGTCTGCCGTATATTGGTCTGCCGGACGTCCTTTGAAGCGGTCCAGCTCTTCGTCATCGTAATATTCTATTTGTCGGCTTACGGCGGCCAGGAGGCTTTCTTTTTCACATACGGCGTGTTGTCCGCAGCATTCGCTATCCACCGTAACCACAGGTGGGGCTTCTTTCAGTTCTCCTCGTGCAATTTTCCGGTGTAGATTCCGGTTATAGAAATATCCGGCTACCAGTCCAAACAGGATGACGCCTGCCAATATAATAAGGAGTATTCCCATAGTCAGTTTTTCCCGTTGATGGTGAATCCAGTCGCCTGTAGGTCGTCCCAGAAGTGAGGATATGATTTACTCACTACCTGCGGGTTGTTGATGGATAATTTCCCTAGTGGAATGCAGGCAGGAGCAAAAGCCATTGCCATCCGGTGGTCTTCGTATGTGTCGATGCAGGGGGACGTGTCGGAAGGGCACCGTTCTCCGTTCCATTCCAAGATACAGCCGTCAGTTTCGGTCAACACATAGCCCAGTTTCTTCATTTCTTTCATCAAGGCGGCTATACGGTCGGTTTCTTTGATTTTCAAGCTTTGCAGTCCACTGAACCGGAAAGGGATATTCAGTAAAGCGCAGGTCACCACAAACGTCTGTGCCAAGTCAGGCTGGTTGATGAAATTGTATGTCATCTGCGATACCGGTTTGCCTTCTTTTTGTAGCACTACTTTGTGGTCAAGGTATTGTGTCTTGACACCCAGCGACGAGAAAAGGTGGGCTACGTATGCATCTCCTTGCGGGCTTTGCCGGAACAGCCCCGGAAGTTCTATTTGTGCTTCGGGCGCGAGGGCACAGATTTCATACCAATATGATGCAGCGCTCCAGTCGCTTTCCACGTAATACGATGAGGGTGCTTCGTAAGGATGAGGTTCGACATAGAGTTGTTTTTCATTTGCCCATCCGGCTTTTGCACCGAAACTTTTCATCAAGTGCAGGGTAAGGTCAATATACGGACGGGAAATGATTTCTCCTGTCAGGTTGAGTGTGAGTCCGTTTTTCAGGGCAGGACCAATCATCAGTAGGGCAGAAATGTATTGCGAACTGACGTTGCCCGGTAGCGTAACATCATGGTTTATCAGTTGGCGTCCCGTAATGCGCAAAGGTGGATAGCCTTCGTTCCCGCTATATTCCACGTCTGCTCCCAGTGTACGTAAGGCATTGACCAGTAAGCCGATGGGTCGTTGCTGCATACGTTGGGTTCCGGTCAGTATGTGTGTGCCCGGATGTACAGACAGGAAAGCGGTCAGGAAGCGCATGGCAGTGCCTGCAGCCCCGATATCGATAACCGGAGGCATTTCTTGCAGGGCATGTATCATCACGCGTGTGTCATCGCAATCAGAAAGGTTTTCCGGTTTCGAGAAAGCTTGTGCCAGTGCGTTGATAATGAGTGCACGGTTGCAGATGCTTTTCGAGGAAGGCAACGTGATGTTGCCGTATATCTTGTCGGGGGAAGTTAAAATGATTCGCTTCATACGATGTGTATTGTTGTTCCGGCGACAAAGATAAGATAAAAAAATGAGATACCGGATACATCTTGGAAATATGATTCGGTCTGCGATGTTAATCTCTGCGGATTTGGGATTTTTCTCGCCGGCGTGTCCGTTTCCACCATAAATAATATCCGCTTAAAGGGAGGATACCTCCAAAGAGCGCGGCAAGAAAATAAAGTATTTTGGTGGTTATTCCTCCCCAGCTTCCGGTATGGAAGGCATAAAACCATCCTTTCAGGCTTTGTGGGGCGGAGGCGTTTGCATCTTTCCAAGTGATTTTCACTTCGTCTTTGCGGGACCTGTCTTTGCCTTTGTCTGTGTGACGTACTTGTGTGGAAGAGGGCGTTTCGCCGAAGAGCGAATAAGCAGCCGTGCGGTACCAGCCGAAAGACCACGTGAGTCCGGTGAGTGCCATTACAAGCAGGAAAAGAGTGCTATAAAATCCTATTGCCACATGACTATCGTACCAGAAACGGCGCCAACCTTTGGTGCACGACACGCTGAGGCGGTTTTTCAGTGCCTTGCGTGTGCGAGGTATCCAGATGATGAGTCCGCTTATCAGGATAAATACCATCACTAGTGTGGTGATTCCTACAATGATTTTTCCTACTGACTTTTCGCCTTTCGAGGCAGGTGGGTCCAGCAGCCAACGGTGTAGTTTACGCATGGTCTGGAAGAGGGGATACGATTGGGTCCAGCCCAGTACTTCCCCTGTATAGGGATTGACACTAAGCTGTTTCCGGCCTGTTTCGCGGAATGAGGCAAAAGCTGTTTCGTGCGGATTGGCTGAAAGCAGAAGTGAAGAAAGGTGGAGCGAGTCGGACACTTGTGCTTGGATGTGCGTTGCCAGTTGGGAAGGAGAGAGAGGCTGGGCATCTTCTGAAGGAGGAACAACGGTATAAAGCGAACGTTGAAGTGCCTGGGTAATATCCCGTTCGAATACCAGAGCTGCTCCCGATAAACAAATGATACTGATGATGATGCCTAAAGGGAGCGAGAGCCAAAGGTGGAGTTTTGCAAAAAGTTTTCTCATTGTGTACAGATGTTTAGATCGCTACAGGGATGAATTACAATGTGCCTATTGTAGATGTCATCATAATAGAATAGAGAGTTGGTTCAAGCATGCGTTTTGATGAACATAAGTGCGTTGGCCGTTTCACATAAGTGACTCGGGCGTTTCACATAAGTAAGTCAGTCGTATCACTTATCTTAATCACAGAGGCGCACAGAGCTTTTCATTTTTTTTGTGTTACTCTGTGTCTCCTCTGTGGTGAAAAGGTTTATTCCGTTATTTTGAGAGCTTTCCTAATGCCGATACAGATATGACATCATTTACTTGCAGGCCGGTTGTAGCCACGCCTGTAGTGGGGTCGATGCGGTAAATGGTCTGGCTGTTTTCGGAACTGGTCGTTACGATGGGGATATAGGCGTATCCATTGTCGCTACACGGGGTGCCGATGCTGGAAAGTGTATTGGCATCGGGTAAGCCGGTTACTACGGTCAGTGTGCCTTCTTCGCCTTTGAATACAGCCAATTCATTGCGTGGAGCACTGGTTCCACTCATATTTTCGGCTCCTTCGCTATACATTTGAAGCAGGAAATAATCGTCTGTGATGTGCCAGCAACGGAACATTGGGTTTTTGTTTCCCAGCATTTCCAGATTTACGTAATAGTTATCATCGAATACGGTTTCGCCTGCTTTGATACGCACTACTCCCGAAGGCAGCTGACCTTGCACGCGGTTGAACTGGGTACCGTCGTTATTGGTTACCGGTGTGGTGGTAGTACGTCCGTAACCCGGTGAGAATACATAGAGGTCGCCATTGTCTGCTGCCCAAATTGTCTGGTAGTATTGAGAGCGCATACGTCCGCTGGCAAAACCGATTTTACCGGTACGGGCAATGACAGGAGTCTCGTTGAAATCGTCTCCACTATAAATGGCAACGAAAGCACTGTCCGGATACTGGGTTGTGGGAATCATTCCAGCGGTATATTGTCCCGAACCGCTTCCTCCGCTTCCATTTGCCACATACGATGGGTCTACGATATATTCGGGATAGGTATTTACGCCATAGTGGCTCATCCCCATGGGAACTACTGATGTGTAAAGGCGGTTGTTTGCTTCTACAAAGCCAGCAAAACTTACCCGTTCACCATTACCCAGGAAGTTTTCGGCAATACGGCTTCCGGTAACGGTACTTCCGTCCAGTACGCTCAGGTAATTGAATTGCAGATAATAGGCATAATTGCCTTCGTTGTCTTGTTCGGCGGTGCCGGCATTGGTAGAGGCGGTTATTACATTGTCTCCCCACGTGCCGTATGTTGTCGTACGGTTGAATGTGTACTGGCGGTCTTCCACTACATTGCCGGCATCGTTCAGCTTAAAGGAGAAACCGGTTCCGTTATTTCCATCGTTGTATTGGAAGCTGAACAGGTAGTTTTCGCGATAGAATATCCAGTTGGAGGCTGTTTCGGTCTCGTATCCGTTGCCCAAAGCCGTCACTTGACCTTCGTCCAGCGATTCGGACGTTACGAGGTAAGTTGCTGTGTTGGAGCCTTGACCTGCTTCTGCCACAATTACGAAACGGCTGAGGGTTTCGTCTGTAGGGATATCGGGATTAGGGTCGGGCGTAGGATCCGGTTCTTCGGTTTGTACGGTTTCGTCATCACTGCAAGCTGTAGTACAGATACAGCCGAAAGAGAGGGCAGCCATCAGTGCCCATGAGAAATGTTTTTTCTTCATCCTTGTTTGTATTTAAGTTTAATAATTTCTGTTCCAGTCATTATCCTCCGAAGTATACGCGGAATTTGCCGTAAAAGGCACGGCCGGCTTTTTGGAGGCTGAAGTTATCGTAAAGTTTTTCGTCCGTCAGGTTCCGGCATTCCAGTGAGAGGTTGTACCGTCCGTTTTTTATCGAATAGCCGATGCTCAGGTTATGTGAGAGCTGTTCGGGTACTCGACTCTTGGTAGAAGGGTCGCCAAAGCGTTCCCAATATAAAGGGAATTCGTGTTGGTAGTATCCGTCGTACGATATGGTAAGTACATTGCCTTCGGCGAAAAGGTCGTGCCATGTGAAGGTGGCATCGAAGTTGGCAAAAACATATGGGAGGTTCGGCATACGTTGGCCGTACGTGGCACTTTGTTGCTGGGTATTTTCCGCAGTGTAACGTTCATCATCACGTACGTTGATGTTGTTGTATGTGCCTCCCAATGAGAACCAGCGGGAGTAATTGTAACGTGCCGATATGTTGAAACCTTTCGTCTTCACCCGTCCGTGATTTTCGTAGATGCCGTAACTCATTCCACTTACGGTGCTCAGTCCGCGTTGGATATAATCTTTCGTGTCGCGGTAAATCAGCGTACCTTCCACATAGATGCCGTGCTTGCCGAACTGTCGGTTATAGCTGAGGTTGAAGTTCACGTTGTCACTTTTTTCGGGACGCAGATCGGTTTTACCGGCTTCCAGGTCTTCATCGCCGAATAGCTCATCGGTGGTAGGCAGACGGTATGCTTTTTCATACGAAAGCTTTGCCTGGAGCCCTTTGATGATGAAGTATGTGCCGGCGGCTCCGTATCCGAATGCGCTGGTATGCCTGTGCATGTCGATGTAATTGCCTACACCGTCTTCGCTTTGCGATACCGGGCCTTGGTTATACTGGTTGTAATATTTCCCGAAAGCTGAGAAGTTCCATTTTTCTGTAGGCATCAGGCGGTATGAGAGGCCCGTGATATTCTTGCGTGTGATTTTAGGTATGCTGAAGTCGGAAATCTTCGAACTCCCGTCTACATACGAACGGGTGGTGCGCCGGAAGGTGCTCAAGACGTGATTCAACGTAAATGTATGTGCCGTTCCGATGCGGTAGTTGGCGGTAAAGGTTCCGTTCCAGTTGGTATTCTTTGATTCGTTGTCTTGATACGACTGTTCGCCATGACTTCCGGTGAACTTGCGGTCTCCCAGCCAGTTGTATTTATATGTGGCGGTGTCGATGTTATTTGTAATGTTATGATTATAGTTGGCGGTCAGCATCACATCCAGTCCTTTGGTGAAGAGATTGCGTTTGCTGTATTCCAGTGAAGGAACGAACGAGTGTCCCTTGCGGTGTTTCTCACCAAAGACGATATACTGGTATACACCTGTCTGTATTTCTTTGTAGAAATTAGAGAAGGTGAAACCCAGCATCAGGCGGTCTGCCCATTTTTTGTCTACAAGACCCACTTTCCCGATGATGGCTTCGTTATGAAACTGGTCGTTGAAGCGGCGTACGTGATAGATTTTATTGCGGTCGGTATTTTCTGTTATGCCATCATCGCCGAATTCGGTAATATAGTTGTCGATGTAGTAATCGTTGTCCGAGAAGTTTTGGAAAGCGTTTATTTCATACATCAGTCCGTTGCGGAAGGTTTGTCCGAAGTTGATGTATGATTTGTGCGTATTGAATGATCCATACGAGTACGAAGCGTCCAGATGCCAGCTACGGCGACGCTTGTTGGTCACAATATTGATGACTCCTCCCAAAGCATCGGTACCGAAGCCTACGGGGACCACACCTTTATATACTTCAATACGTTCGGCAAAGTTTACCGGTATGTTGTTGATGTCGAATGCTGTACCAGCACCCTCCTGAGGTACTCCGTCGATGAATATTTTTACATGCTTGCCTGAGAAACCGTCCAGCATCAGTTGCATGTCTGAGCCTACGCCTCCCGATTCGCGCAGTTTCAGTCCGGGCAGTTGGGTCAGGGCATCGCTCAGGCTTTTGGTGGAGTTGTGTAGCTCCCGTGTGTCCAGTGCTACGGCGTTGAATGCCGATTTCTGCACACGGCTCACCCCGTTGGATACTACTACCACTTCATCCAGTTGGTGTGTAGCAGTCTTTAGCACGATGGTCTGCCGGGTACGCTCTTCATTTTTCAAGGTGATTTGTTCTTCGAATGTCTCAAATCCGATGGCGGAAACTACCAATGTATAGGTACCTGCGGGAGCTTTCAGATGATAGATGCCCCGTTCGTTGGTGGTACATCCATAACTGGTGCCTTTCAGATAAACGGTGGCGAAGTCGATGATGCTTTTATCTTCTGCCGAAATGATTTTTCCCGACAGCATGGCTCGTTTTTGTGCCGAAACAGTGAGAGAACACATTAATAAGCAAATTAATGTGAGGACGCAGTGTTTTGTCATTTTTTTATTGTTATTTTTAATGATTCTAATTACGATGCAAAGGTACGGAGTCTGCTTTTGTGCTGCAATCCCCAAAAGTAGGTATTCCGCCTTTGTAATTTGCGTTTGTTTTTACATACTTTTGGGGATATTGGTTTTATGAATGTGTTTTTTGTGGGCGAATTTTGGGTCATCTTCGCTTCTGCTTTTCGTCAGATAATCCGCTATTTTCTTCACCATACCAGCTAAAACGCCTCAAAAGCTCATTCTAAATCAGCACACGGTAAATTCAAAGTAGTTTTCAGGATAGGAGTTTGTATTTGTTGGTGCTTTTGTTAAAACTATTTAATACTTTGGTTTCTCTTTCTCTATCATTGAACATTCCACTATATTTGCCGCCCGGAAACACTTTTATATTTTTATGGACGAAATTCTTATAATTGTCGGGTTGATAGTACTTAACGGTATTTTTTCCATGTCCGAGGTGGCATTAATATCAGCCCGAAAAACTCGGCTTTCTACAGATGCGAAAAAGGGAAGCAAGGCTGCCGGTGTAGCGCTCAAGCTGGCAAACGACCCCGACCGTTTCCTTTCGACGGTACAAATCGGCATCACCCTCATCGGTATTCTTACTGGTATTTATTCGGGTAATAAAATAGCGAGCGATTTTTCGGATATTTTGGTTTCGTGGGGTATACCTGTGAACTATTCTGCTACTTTGGCGCAGGGAATCATTGTAGTGATTGTCACGTATCTGACCATTATTTTTGGTGAGCTGGTTCCTAAGCGCATTGGGTTAAGCATTGCCGAACAGGCTGCAAAGACTGTTTCGCGTCCGATGAATTTGCTTTCTACGCTGGCATTGCCTTTTGTATGGCTTCTTTCGAAAAGTACGGAACTGATATTTAACCTGTCGGGTATTAAGGAAGCAGACAACAAGGTGACTGAGGAAGAGATAAAATCCATCATTCAGGAGGGAACTGAAGATGGTGAGGTGCAGCCGGTGGAACAGGATATCATGCAACGTGTGTTCTTGTTGGGCGACCTGAAAGTAAGTTCGATTATGACGCACAAGAGTGATATCGTATGGTTGGATACTGATATGGGAGCCGATGAGGTGAAGAAGTTGCTGAGCCAGAAGCTGTACGAATTTTATCCGATAGCCGAAGGCGACCTGGATCACGTGAAAGGCATAGTAAACCTGAAGGACTTGGTATTGCACCTTTACGAGCCTGATTTTAAGTTGGAAGCGCTTATTCACGAGGCTGTTTTTTTCCACGAAAGTATGAATGTATACAAGGCACTTGAGCAGATGAAGGCGCGCAAAATCAGTCGTGCGCTGGTGTGTGACGAGTTCGGTGTGTGCACAGGTATTATTACCTTGCGCGATATTCTGGAAGGTCTGGTAGGGACGATGGATGCTCCGGGTGAGGAACCGGATATTATAAAACGTGTATCAGGTGATGGATGGCTGGTTGACGGACAATGTGCATTGTATGACTTTTTGTGTTATTTCGACCGTCAGGACTTGTTTGAGAATGCCGAATATCATACGCTGGGCGGATTGATTCTCCAGCAGTTGCAACATATTCCTACCAGTGGCGAAACGTTGCAATGGAACGGCTTCCATCTTGAAATTGTGGATATGGACGGTGCACGCATTGACAAAGTGCTGGTTACGGTCTCACCACAGGGTACACAAAATAAATAATCATAATCGGGGCAGAGAAGAAATACAAGAAAAATATTTTCCAGTTGTATATTATCTGTGGTGAAAAAGAAGATGAAAAGGAAACGGAAATACATAACACATTGGTTTTTGTTAGTCTGCATGGTGATGCAGATAGCTTCCGTTTTCCCTCATCATCACCATTCGGAGCTTTTTTGCTTGCATGCCGACCTGGCTACTTGTGCGGGTGAGGATTGTAATACGGCTGGCATGCACCACGAAGGCGATGGTGACCGCCATACATGTACGGTGGGATGTGTTACGCATTTCCAGTGTGCCACGACCGGACATCATCAGGATACAGTGGCTCCCGACTATACATTTTATTCCTTTCTTTATACATTTGCTTACTTGTTGCACTTGGTGTACATGCCCGAAGCGGCTTTGCTTTCCGACGGGATGTACATCGAGAACCTGCACACGCAGGATGTAGCCTGCAATACGGGCTTGCGTGCTCCCCCTGTTTGCTGATTTTATTATAGTAGAACAAATGCAACTTAGTTGCCTTAGGGATGCGGTATCTTTGCCGCGTAAAAACAAACGGATAAAATCAGAAACAGATATGAACAGAACAAAAAGTTTATGGATGGGAGCCTTTGCCTTGCTGGCACTGGCTTCGTGTGGGGGAGGAGAGAAGCACGCCCACGGACACGAGGAAGAAACACATCAGGAAGAAGCTGCACACGGAGCTTCGGGAGAGATTGTATTAGCTCCGGAGAAAGCGAAGGCGGCAGGAGTGAAAGTAGAAACCGTAAAGGCAGGCACGTTCCGCCAAGTTATCCCTGCCAGCGGACAGATACTTGCCGTGCAGGGCGATGAGGCGGCGGTAGTGGCAAGTACGGCGGGAGTCGTCTCGTTTGTGCGCCCGCTTACGGAAGGCATGCGTATAGCAGCCGGAAATGCCGTGCTGAACGTGTCGGGAAGTCGTATTCAGGACGGGGATGCCGTCAACCGTGCACGCATCGCTTACGAAACCGCCAAGGACGAATACGAACGTGCCTCTAAACTGGTAGATAGCCAGATAGTTTCGAGAAAAGACTTTAATGTGCTGAAAGAAGCTTATGAAAATGCCCGTGTTGCTTACGAAGCTCTTTCGCCCAGCCATGACGGAAAGGGCGTATCGGTGCAGGCACCCATTTCGGGTTATGTGAAGTCTTGCCTGGTGAAAGAGGGGGATTATGTGACCGTAGGCCAGCCCTTGCTGACGATTACCCAGACACGACGGTTGAGGTTGCGTGCCGATGTATCGGAGCGTTATTATCCGACATTGCGCAAGGTGTCTTCCGCCAATTTCCGCACTTCGTATGATGAGCGTGTCTATCGGCTCGATTCGCTGGGCGGACGTCTGCTTTCGTATGGCAAGTCCACCGGCGACACTTCTTATTATATCCCCGTCACGTTCGAGTTTGACAACCGTGGCGAGATGCTTCCTGGAGCCTTTGTCGAAGTCTGGCTATTGTCGGACGGGCGTGAAGGGGTGATCAGTGTCCCTCTTTCGGCACTTACCGAAGAACAGGGCGTAAAGTTCGTTTACGTGCAGATGGATGACGAGTGCTATCGGAAACAGGAGGTAAAGACGGGGCTGGACGACGGCACGCATGTAGAAATCCTTTCGGGGCTGAAAGAAGGCGACCGGCTGGTGACTGAAGGTGCCATTCATGTAAAACTGGCTTCGGCAAGCAATGCCATCCCCGCACATACGCACAATCATTGATTTTATTTTTACTACCACAGATTACACAGATTTTAATTAACAATTAAAAATTAATAGTGAATCTGTGTAATCTGTGGTGAGGCTAAAAACATAACAAATTTTTTTATGCTGAACAAAATCATTCATTTTTCATTGCAGAACCGCTTGCTGGTGCTGGTGGCATCGGTGCTTCTGCTCATAGGAGGAACCTACACCGCTTTCCATACCGAGGTGGATGTGTTCCCCGACCTGAACGCGCCCACGGTGGTGGTGATGACCGAAGCCGGGGGAATGGCGGCGGAAGAAGTGGAACAACTCGTCACCTTCCCCATCGAGACCGCGGTCAACGGTGCTACGGGTGTACGCCGGGTGCGCTCTTCTTCTACCACCGGTTTCTCGGTGGTATGGGTAGAGTTCGACTGGGATACCGATATCTACCTTGCCCGCCAGATTGTATCCGAAAAACTTGCTACGGTGGGCGAGAGCCTGCCTGAGAATGTGGGCAATCCTACACTGGGTCCCCAGTCGTCCATTCTGGGTGAACTGCTGATTGTAGGGCTTACCGCCGATAGCACTTCGATGCTCGACCTGCGTACGCTTGCCGACTGGACCATCCGCCCGCGCCTGCTCTCTACCGGAGGCGTGGCACAGGTGGCGGTATTGGGAGGCGATATCAAAGAATACCAGATTCTGCTTCATCCCGAGCGGATGAAACACTACGGCGTTACGCTGGGCGAGGTGATGGAAGTGACCCGCGGGATGAACCAGAATACCAACGGAGGTGTCATTTATGAATATGGCAACGAGTATATTGTGCGCGGAGTGGTGTCTACCGAAGATGTACAGGAAATGGCACGTGCGGTGATTAAGACCGCAGGAGGTGTTCCCATTGTGCTGGAAGATGTGGCGGATGTGCGCATCGGTGCCCAGCAGCCCAAGCTGGGACTGGCATCGGAGAAAGGGAAACCTGCCGTACTGATTACCGTGACCAAGCAACCCAATACGGGTACCATCGAACTGACCGAAAAGCTGGAAGCCGCCCTGAAAGACCTGCAGAAGAACCTTCCGCCCGATGTGCGTGTGTCCACCGATACGTTCCGCCAGTCGCGCTTTATCGAAAGTTCCATCAGCAACGTGCAGCATTCGCTCTACGAAGGGGCGATATTCGTAGTTATCGTGCTCTTCCTTTTCCTTGCCAATGTGCGCACCACGGTGATTTCGCTCGTCACGCTTCCCTTGTCTTTGGTGGTAGCTGTTTTGGTGTTGCATTACATGGGGCTGAGCATCAACACCATGAGTCTGGGCGGTATGGCGATAGCCATCGGTTCGCTGGTAGACGATGCTATTGTAGACGTGGAGAATGTATGGAAGCATTTGCGCCAGAACCGGATGCTCCCGGCAGGCGAACGCCGCCCGGTGCGCGAAGTGGTTTTCAATGCCTCGCGCGAGGTGCGTATGCCCATTCTCAACTCTACGTTGATTATCATTGTGAGCTTCGTTCCCCTGTTCTTCCTGAGTGGCATGGAGGGGCGGATGCTGGTGCCGTTGGGCATCGCTTTCATCGTAGCCTTGTTTGCTTCTACGGTGGTGGCACTTACCCTTACGCCGGTACTTTGCAGTTATTTGCTGGGAGGCGGAAAGAAGGAAGGATTGCCTCGCGAAGCTTTCCTTGCCGTGTGGCTCCGTACGTATTACGCACGGGCACTGGAGTGGGCATTGGCTCACAAGCGGAGCGTACTGACGGGTACCGTTGCTCTTTTTGTGGTGGCACTGGGCTTGTTCTTTACTCTGGGACACAGCTTTCTGCCCTCGTTCAACGAAGGTTCGTTCACCATCAATGTCAGTTCCTTGCCGGGTATTTCGTTGGAAGAGTCCGACAAGATAGGGCGGCAGGCAGAGGAAATCCTGCTTTCCATTCCCGAAATACAGACCGTGGCACGCAAGACGGGGCGTGCCGAGCTGGACGAACATGCGCTGGGCGTAAATGTGTCCGAGCTGGAAGCTCCCTTCGAACTGAAAGACCGCTCGCACCGGGAATTGCTCGACGAGGTACGCCGCAAGCTTTCGGTCATTACCGGAGCCAACATCGAGATAGGCCAGCCCATCAGCCACCGCATCGATGCCATGCTGAGCGGCACGCAGGCGAGCATCGCCATCAAGCTCTTCGGGGATGACCTGAACCGTATGTTCGCTTTGGGAAATCAGATTAAGGATGCCGTGAAAGACGTAGAGGGCATTGCCGACCTGAACGTGGAGCAACAGATTGAGCGTCCGGAGCTGAAAATCGTCCCCCGGCGTGAAATGTTGGCGAAGTACGGCATCTCGCTGGCACAGTTCAATGAGTTTGTCACGGTGAATATGGCGGGCGAGACCGTGTCGCAAGTGTACGATAACGGCAAGGCATTCAACCTTGTGGTGCGTGCCAGCGAAGACAACCGTGGCTCTATCGAACGCATCCGTGACCTGATGATAGACGATGCCGAAGGACGGAAAGTGCCCTTAAGCTATGTGGCGGATGTGGTGTCGTCAATGGGTCCCAACACCATCAACCGGGAGAACGTGAAACGTAAAATCGTTATCTCCGCCAATACCAGCGGGCGCGACCTGCGTAGTGTGGTAGACGATATCCGCAAGCGGGTAGACGATGAAATCCGCCTGCCCGAAGGGTATCATATCGAGTATGGCGGGCAGTTCGAAAGCGAGCAAGCCGCCAGCCGCACCTTGCTGCTTGCTTCGTTGATGAGCATTGTGGTGATATTCCTGCTGCTCTATGTCCAGTTCAAGAACGGGGTGCAGAGTGCCATTATCCTGCTCAACCTGCCGCTGGCATTGATAGGAGGTGTGTTTGTGCTGCTTTGCACCACGGGCGAGCTGAGTATCCCGGCCATCATCGGGTTCATCTCGCTCTTCGGCATTGCCACCCGCAACGGTATGTTGCTTATCAGCCATTACAACTTGTTGCGCGAAGAGCAGGGCATGGGCTTGCGCGAGTGCATTGTCCACGGCTCGCTGGACCGCTTGAATCCGATTCTGATGACCGCCTTGTCATCGGCATTGGCATTGATTCCGCTTGCCTTGCGCGGCGATTTGCCGGGCAACGAGATACAGAGTCCGATGGCGAAAGTCATCTTGGGAGGCTTGCTCACATCGACTTTCCTCAATGCCTTCATCGTCCCCATCGTGTACGAACTGATGCACCGGAAAGAAATGAAGAATGAAAAATGAAAGGTTGAAACGCAGATTCACACAGATTGACGCAGATTATTTTATTTACAATTTTTCGATTGACAAAGTACGATTTAGGGCAAAATAGTAAATTGTAAATAATCCAATAGTCAATAAAAATAATTTGTGGAAATCTGCGTGAATCTGCGTTTCAAAAACATCAATCCATAAGAAATAAATCAAATGAAATACATCACATTAGCCATAGCCTGCCTTGCGATAGCGCCGATGCAGGCACAAACCATAGACGAAGTGCTCCGGCAGGTGGAGCAGAACAACAAGGAGCTTCAGGCACAACGGCAAAGCACGCTCGCCTCGAAACTCGAAGTGCAGGCGGAAAACAACCTCGAAGACCCTTCGGTGGAATACAGCCCGTTCTACACCCGGGGCATCACCGGCATGTCCAGCTCCGAACTGGTCGTGACACAAGGCTTCGATTTCCCTACGCTTTACGGTGCACGCCGCCAGTCGGGCAAGTGGAAGCAGGCGGCTCTCGACCGCAGGCAACAGGCGGCACGCCGCGATATCCTGCTCAGTGCCAAGAACCTTTGCCTCGACCTGATAATGCTCAACCAGCAACACGCCTTGCTGGAGGAGCGGGCGAAGAATGCCGGCGAGCTGCTTGCCCTCTTCGAAAAACGCCTGGAAGAAGGCGATGCGGGCATCCTCGAAGTGAACAAAATCAAAATGGAACGGATGAGCGTGCAGACCGAAGTGGCGCAAAACAATGCCGCCCACCGCACCGCGCTCCAGCAGTTGCTGGCAATGAACGGAAACATGCCCTTGGAATTTACAGCAGACACCTATCCCCACGTGGAGGAACTGAAAGACTGCAATGCCTTTTACGATGAGGTGATGGCTACCGATGCCGGTTTATTGGCGGCAGATGCCGATGTGCGTGCCGCCGAGAAGGAGCTGAAGGTGAACCGCCAGAGCTGGTTGCCCAAAATAGAGGTCGGCTACAGGCGCAACACGTCGCTTGACGAGAAAAGCAACGGTTTCCTGATAGGTGGAAGCCTGCCCTTGTTTTCCAACCGGAAAAAAGGGAAAATAGCCCGCTTGCAAGTGGAGAGTACCCGCCTGGCGCTGGACAATGCCCGCCTGCAAGCGGCGGCAGACGTGCATGCCCGTTTCAACGAAATGCAGCAGTTGCGCGAGGCGATGCAGGCGTACGATGTCGTCCTGATGCACCGCACCCTGGCTTTGCTCAACGAAGCCGTAAAGGCGGGCCAGCTCTCCATCATCGAATTTTATACCGAGGCAGACAACATCTACCGCAACCTTCAGGCATACATCGAGCTGGAGAACCGGTACCAGAAGCTGATGGCGGAGATTTATAAGAACAGGCTTTGAGAATGAAGAATCTTTTTTGAATGAAGAATGAAGAATTAAGAATGAAGAAACAATGTTCGGCGTAAGCCAATTCCATGCGGGCGAAGCGATTCTTCATTCTTCATTCTTCATTCTTAATTTCTACGCCTTGAACTTCAGTTTTTGATAATTGTTATTTGTAACAATTGTAACGTAACGGCGGAATACCCATTGCCTCAGCATGCTGCTGGTGCCCTTCTCGCTCATGCCTGCTGTCCGGCGCGCACGTACCGCATCGGCAAGCGTAAACTCATCGGGAAGCAGCTCCAGCAGGTTGCGCCTGCCCGGACGGTGCCTGCCGTACAGTGGGCGCTTGTCTTCGTCCATCGCTTCCTTTATCGCTTCCCCGAAAAACTCCAGCTTGCACCACATGTCGTAGTGGAACGACCAGCGCACGAAGTCTTCTATCGACTTTTCCCATTTCTCCCCGTTCGCCACGTAGAGCACGCATGCCTTCAAGTAGGCTATCACGTTGGCGCGGAACGAAAGGTTCTCGTACACACGGTCTTGCGAGAGCACGGCCCATTCCGCGTTTTCGGCGCTCATCTCCTGGGCGAGCTTGTACGCCTGCGGGCAATCAATCAGTCCTGTGGCACGGTTCAGGTTCTCGATGTACGGGTGAAGCTCCTCGTCGAAAGCCGCGTCATACTTGCCATACACCGGCATGTCCGCCCCGATTTCGCGTTCGGGAATGGTGCAGAAGTTGATGCGCGAGATAGGTCCGTCGGTCAGTACCCGTGCGAAGTATTTCTTCCCTTTCTGGATGGTGGTCGAAGCGTTCCAGTTGAAACGGATGGTGACCTTTTCCGTCACGGCTTGTGCGCTGGCGCGCGTCTGCCCGTAGCGGTTTCCGGGGTCGAACGCAAGGCACATGATTTGGAACTGCTGGCGTCCCCTTACCGACCCTTTCAGGGCATCGAACTGGTCTATCTCGTTCATTTTCGTGTAGAGGAAATGCCCCTCCGCCTCGGCGGTGCGCATCACGAATGCCGGATTGGTCATGTCTGCATCAATCTCCTGGATGATAAGCCCTTCGGGGCGCTGGCGTTTGTCCTTGTTCGCTCCTTTCGAGTTCACCTCTTCCTTCCATTCGCGCTCTCTGCGCAGGTTCACCTCATCCCTGCGCCGGATGTCTGCCATGATGCGGTTTATCGGCTCCGAAATGCAGTCTTTTCCGGCACCCGTCCCCGCCATGAGCACGTTCATAAGGGTCGCCTCATGCTCCACATTGTCAATATACTTGAAGCGCACTTGATGCAAATGGGTTGCCAACGAAGGGAATACCGCATGCGCCACGGCAGGCCTGTACACTTCGGGCGTGCGGCTCACAAGAAGGCGGATAAGCTTGGGAAGACGTTTGGGCATCGGAGGCACTGTAGGGGCGTATTGCATACGCCCGGAAACATCCGCACACACATCCTCATTGGTGCCCTCGTTGGCGCATTCGGGCGTATGCGATACGCCCCTACAAGCCTCTTGCATCAGCTTCGGCACCGAATACCATTTCGCCGAGCACGCCGAATGAATCAGCCCCTTCATTTCCTTTTCCGGAAGCCCGTAACGCGGCATAATCTGCAAAAGGGTTTCTTCGTTGTTGTCCGTGATGTAGCGCAGGTGCGAAGCCAGGCGGTGCAGCTTGTCGTTGCGTTCTCCTTCTACAGGTTCGCCTCCGGCGAGCGAAAACCAGCGGTTGATAATGTCAGAATAGGGGATGCCCTTGAAACTCAGCGGGCAAGGTGTGATTGATTGGTCGGTCATAGCTATTACATTTAAAGTTTTATAATGCAAAGATATGCATTTTTTGTGAATAATCGGCAGAATAAAAAACGGTATGTGTAAAAATCTGTTAATAAAAAATAGATATTTTGTGTTTTCTATTGAAAATCAAATAGTTGCAGTGATAAAAATCTTCTCTTTTATGCAAGGAATCTTATAGGTGCTGTCTGTACTACCCGTTACAATTGTTACAATTACAGTTAATTGAAATCGCTTTTTCAATCCCGTTGTCCGGAAGAGAGAAAAATCATTTAGAATATTATATTATATATATTATATAATAATATATATAATATAAATTTTTAATTCACTTTTTTCTTCGTCTAAAAAGTCATTTCAAATTACTGTAATTGTAACAATTGTAACGCCATAGCCTCTCTCTTTTCACCCGTAAGGCAATTATATTGCATAATTCATTGATATATATGCAAAGCTTCCTGCAAGCGTATGCATATGCCTGTGCATATAATAATGTGAACCTGTGTAATCTGCGGTGAAAATATTCATCACTCGTTCAGCGCGCCGCAATGGGGGCAGATGCCCTTGGTACGCAGCTTGGCACCGCATGCGCCGCATACGTAGGGGTAGCGTTCTGGCTTGCACAGCCAGCGGATGCAGCCGGCGGCATACGCCACGAGGCATACATAGGCGATATAAACATTGACGTAGGTGAAAAACACATAGATGAAGATGCAGCATGATACCAGCCCCACGAGGTAGAAGAACGCTACTTCTGCTTTGGTCTGGTGAAAAAGGTCGTCGAGCATCGCCACACCCACCAGCAATGCTAGGGCAACGCACACGATGAAAAAACCGAGAATAAAGGGCACATCAAAGGGGTTGAGCGTGGGGGCATAATAGTAGCATTCCCACGTCTCGGGCACGAAGTGCTGGATGCTGTTGTAGGTAGTGGCGGCTATTGCCATCAGCAAGGACAAGAGGATGGGGAAGCCGCTATCGATGTCGTTCAGCCAGATGAGCTTGATTTGCTTGCGCCGCACCGCCCGGTAGACGAACCACAGGAAAAACACCGCCAGTACAAGGAAGAAAGGCAGGGTGTGGGCGTTGCTGAAGAAATGGATGAAGCGCGAGATAGGGTCGACCGGCACGATATTGTCCAGCAGGCGGTGTTCCTGAATCCACCCGATGGTCTCCTGGTCGCGTGCCACTTTCACCCACACCGAGTCGACGGAATCTTGCGGATGTACATCAAACTCCGCCACCACCACTTCATCGCCCCGGAGCAGCGGTACCGTATCCATAAACGGAAGCACATGCAGCCATAGTGTGTCTGCCTCTATCTGAAAATTACTGTTCAGGGCATACATCCGCGAATAGAAACGGACGGAGTCGCCTCCCTCTGCTGCGGAAGAAGGCACCAAAGGCTGATAGCGGCAAGCCGTAGCAAGCACCAGCAGCAACAGGAACGGTACGAAATACTTACTCTTCAACATTTTTCACCACAGATTACACAGATTATAAAGTTCATTAGCAAATAAGTTCATCATCGGATTACACAGAAAAAATCTATTTATTCAATCTGTGTAATCTGTGGTGAAAAAACTTTCATCTGGCACGCCTTGCAATCGAATTCCAGCCGGAAACGCTTGCCGTCGCTGCTCACCAGGTAATAAGGCTCGCGGTAGGGCGAACGCTTTTTCTGATACACCGGACACCAGCCCAGGCTATATCGGATGCAATGCTTGCAAAACATCAGCGCCACTCCTGCCGGCGCTTCCCGCTCGAAAGCAGGAGCTATCTGCTCTACACCGTGGCGGCGGTAGAAAGCCTCGGCAAGCGTATTCATCACATTGCCGCGATAATCCAACTCTTTTTCGGGATAAGGATGCGCGGTCTGCTCCCATTGCCTGCGCTCTTGCGGATAGGTGATACGGCGTGCCTGAAGCAGGAGTTCCACCGCCCGGCGGCGCAAGTCCGAAAGTCCGGATGCGGGGATAAACCAGTCTTCGGCAAAACCGATGGCAATCTCACGGGCTTCGAAAGGCGTGGTGCCCAACTTGCCCAGCTGTACCTTCAGGTTCTCGGCTTGCGGTGTGCGTGCCCGTTCTTTTTCCCGTTCCAGCACCACGCTCACCCTTGTCCCGTCTTCATCGGAAAGGTCGAGGGTGAAGCCGGAAGGATTTGCTTCCAGACGCATGTCCACCGCTATCTTCCTTATGGCGGACTTCTTCTGCATCACGCGCTCGAACTCTTGGTCGAAATTGCGGTACAGCATTGTTTTCGGACGTATGCCGCGAGGCATTTCCAACGGGAACAGCTTATTGCCTTCCACACGGTTTACCCGGAAACCGTGCAACTTGCCTTGTCCGTCGAGGTAACACAATCCGTCTCCATTGGCGAAGGACTTCACGCCCGCCACGGTCAGGCAGTTGCCCCGTACTTCTTTCACCGTGCCTACCTCTTCGCCCAACGATTTCGGAGTATTCAGATTGAAGATGCTCGGATTGCGTCCGTGGGCGAAATAGTCGGTAAACCCGCGGCTGAAACTCTTGTCCAATTGGGGACGGAAAGCCAGATGCACCGTGCCCGATGATGCCCGCATGTATTCTTTCCGGTGGCGGAAAATGGCATCCAGTTGCTGGCGGTAATATGCCGTGACGTTTTTCACATACGACACGTCTTTCAGCCTTCCTTCTATCTTGAGCGATGAAGCCCCCGCATCGAGCAGAGCTTCGAGGTTCGCACTTTGGTTCATATCCTTGAGCGAGAGCAGGTGCCTGTCGTTTACGATGGTCTTCCCGTCGGCATCCACAAGGTCGAATCCCAGGCGGCAAAACTGGGCGCATTCGCCGCGGTTGGCGCTCCGCCCATAACACGCCTGACTGACGTAACACTGCCCGCTATAACTCACGCACAACGCCCCGTGGACGAAGACCTCGAGCAACGTGCTGGGGCACTGGCGGTGGATACGGCCGATTTCGTCAAGGCTCAACTCACGGGCGAGCACCACCTGGCGGAATCCGGCTTCGGCAAGAAACTGCACCTTCTCCGGCGTGCGGTTGTCCATCTGCGTGCTGGCATGCAGGGGGATGGGCGGCAGGTCCAGTTGTGTGATGCCCATATCCTGTACGATAAGCGCATCCACCCCGATGCGGTACAAGTCCCATATCATCGCCTCGGTGGCTTTCAGTTCGTCTTCTTTCAGGATGGTATTCACCGTAACGTAAATGCGCACACGGTACAGATGGGCATAACGCACCAGTGCCGCGATGTCGTCCAACGAGTTTCCGGCAGCAGCACGTGCTCCGAAACGGGGTGCCCCGATATACACGGCATCCGCTCCGTGGTTGATGGCTTCGATTCCACACTCCAGGTTCTTGGCAGGAGCCAGCAGTTCGATAGCCCTCACCGGGGGGACGGAAAGGGGGTTACTTGATTTCATTGATATCATACGGTGTTTCCTGATATACATAATAGTTCAGCCAGTTGGAGAACAAGAGGTTGGCAGTACTGCGCCAGCGCACCAGCGGTCCCTTTTCCGGGTCATCTCCGCGATAATAATTCTTCGGCATATCGATGGGCAAGCCTTTCGCCAAGTCGCGCCGGTATTCGGTATCCAGTGTATAAGGGGCATATTCCGAATGGCCCGTCACATAAAACTCGCGTCCTCCGCGCGCCATCACGATATGTACGCCTGAGTCTTCCGATTCCGAAACAATCTGCAGCTCGGGGCAGCGTTCGATGTCCTTGCGGCGCACTTCCGTATGCCTGCTGTGCGGCACGAAGAACACATCGTCGAACCCGCGGAAGATAGGCAGCTTCCCGAACCCCTCGCACACATGATGCTCGAAGATGCCGAACATCTTTTTCTCCAGCGGATACTTGGGCACCCCATAGAAATGATACAGCCCGGCCTGTGCCGCCCAGCAGATGTAAAGGGTAGAAGTGACGTGCGTACGCGTCCAATTGAATATATCCTGTATCTCGCTCCAGTAGTTCACGTCTTCGAAATCGAGATGCTCCACCGGTGCACCGGTGATAATCATCCCATCGAACTTCTCGTCGCGCATCAGGTCGAAGTCACGGTAAAACGCCTTCATGTGCTCGATGGGCGTGTTCTTCGAGGTATGGCTCTTCAGTTTCATAAAGCTCACCTCTATCTGGAGGGGCGAGTTCGAGAGCAACCGTATCAGGTCGGTCTCGGTAGTAATCTTTATCGGCATCAGGTTGAGGATGACGATTTTCAACGGACGTATGTCTTGTGTACTTGCCCGCGATGTATCGATAACGAAGATATTCTCTTCCTTCAGCAAGTCGATGGCAGGCAATTTATCAGGTAAATTCAGTGGCATAGAAACATTTGTTTTTTTTCAGCCACAAAGATAAGTTTTTTTAATGAAGAATGATGAATGAAGAATGAAGAATTCCATGCGGGCGAAGCGATTCTTCATTCATCATTCATGCTTTGGAAGTCTGTTCCTGATTCGCATTATTGAATAAAAAGCTTTGTGCTATCTGTGGTGAAACCCAATCAGAAGTTACACCGCAGGTCGATGCCTACTTGCAGGGGGCGTCCTTGTTGCTCGAAACCACGGTTCATCGATTCGAAGTAGAACGCCTGGTAACGCTTGTTGAGGGCGTTTGTTATCCAGAGTGCCACCTGCCCGTTCCCTTTGTTGAAGCTGAGGCGCCCGTCCAGTGTGCCGTAGAAGGGCTGGCTGGCATTGTTCTGTTCGGTCCAGTAGATACGCCCTGCCGCACGATAGTTGGCATCTACGGTGATGTTGTCGAGGATGGCGTTCTTTCGCAAGACGAAACGGTATTGCCCGCCGATGTGGAACGTGTGTTTAGGTACGAAGGGCACGTAGCGTCCGTTGTAGTTCTCCGTGTCGCTCACCACATAGTCGGTGAAGGTAGCGTAGGTGTAGCCATAGCTTCCGTTCAGGAGGAAATTATCGGTCAGGCGGGCACGCAACGATGCTTCCGCTCCGATGCTTCGGCTTTTCCCGGCATTAACGGTGATGCGCCCCAATCCTGTTTCGGCGAAGCGCGAAATCTGCTGGTCGCGCGTGTCCATGTAGAAGAAGGCAAGGTCGGTCTGCAGCTTTCCACCTGCCGCGGTGAGGTGTGCGCCCGCCTCGTAGTTCCATGCATATTCGGGCTTGTAGAGGGTGGCATCTGTCACGTCTACGTCCGAAGAGGGGAAGTCGGGAATCATTCCGGCGAAGTTGCCGAACACTTCATCTTGCTTCACGGCATCAATCATCGCGGTGCGCAAGTCGGCTTGTATCAGGTCGGAGAACATCTGGATGTTGTATCCGCCCGAACGGTATCCTCGGCTCACGGTGGCGTAGACGTTGTTTTCGGGGTTCCACGCATATTGCAGGGTGAACTTGGGGAGGAGTTGCAGGTAGTCGGTGTGCTCTTTGCCGGCGAAGCGCACCGATGCCGCCAGCGAGCGGGAGATGGGCTGGGGCAGGAAAGGGGCTGATACGCCGAAGTCGAAGCCCATGTCGCAGCGGGAGTCATAGTCCAGCCAGAGTTTTTCATAGTCCAGCCGTAGTCCTACGGTAAGCGAGAGTCCCTCGGTGAAAAGGTCGTTCAATGTCGACTGGTGGTAGATGGCACCGTTCAGTACAGGTGTCTTGAAGTGTCCGGGCACAAGGAGAGGTCGGGTGGTGACGTTTGCCGAGAGGGTAGGGGCACCTGCGGGGAGTTGTGCCAGTCCGGCATTGATGTTGTCTTCTATCAGGCTGCTGATGCCCTCATCGTGGAAGGTGACGGGTGCGCCGGTGTCCAGCCATTGGTAGAATCCGCTCACGCCGGTGGTCCATTGCCAGCGCGTGCCGGGGTTCGACTTCAGTACGATTTCCTGGCTCAGGGTTTTTGCGTCTTGTTTCTGCACCAGGGTATAGATGTCGGCTTCGGTGAAGTCCTGGTCCAAGGTCATCCGGTCGTGCAGGTACTGGAATCCGGTGACGCTGCTCAGGATGAAGTTCCTTGCGTGGTGTTCGATGCTCAGTCCGCCGTTTGCCAGGTTGCGCCTGTATCCGCTGGGGCGGTTGTACGAGATGGTGCCGATGTATTCGGCGCGGTCTTCCTCTTCGCCGTCGGTGCGTCCGGTATAGGCGTAGGGGTATCCGCCTTGGTTGGTGTACTCGTAATTGGCGGTGAAGTCCAGTTTCAGGTTGGCATTGGGAAGCCAGATGGCACGGATGCGTCCTCCTGCCTCGTCATCGGTGTCGATGCGCTTGCCGTCGAAAGCGTTCTTGAAGAATCCTCCTTTGTGTTCGTAGAAGGTTCCTACCGAGAAGGCGAACTGTTCGGAGATACGGTGGTAGTGCTTCAGCATCACCTTGTAATCGTTGTAGGTGGCGGCACTGAGTTGCACGTCCGTCCCCTGATAGGTGAAGGGCGACTTGGTGAACACACGTATCAGCCCGCCCATCGTGTTGCGCCCGTAAAGCGTGCCCTGCGGCCCGCGCATCACGTCGATGCGTTCGATGTCGGAGTAGTTGAAGTCGAACGCCGACTTGTCGATGAAGGGCACGTTGTCAACATACAACCCTACGGCAGGCGTGTTGATGCGCGACCCGATGCCCCGTACGTAGACCGAGGTGGTGAGCTTCGACCCATAGTCGGGGATGAACAGGTTGGGCACCAACCCAGAGAGCGATTTTACCGATGCGATTTGCCGGCTCCGTATGTCCGCTTGCGAGAGCGAGGTGGCGGAGAGTGCCTGTTGGCGCAGGCGGGTGTTTTCCTTAGGGGTGGCGATGACCACTACCTCTTCGATGTCGATCACTCGTGTGGTGTCGCGCAAGGTGTCGTGTGTTGTGGCGGATGCCGCGGCGGTGGCGGCAAGTGCCAGCGTTGTAAAGATAAGTCTTGTTTTCATATATGTGCTTTGTTTTTTTGAAACGCAGATTTTCGCAGATTAACACAGATTATTTTATTTACAATTTTTCGATTGACAACGTACGGTTTAGGGCAAAATAGTAAATCTAAATAGTCCAATAGTCAATAAAAATAATCCGCGGAAATCTGCGTTAATCTGCGTTTTTTCCAATCGCCTGCAAAGTAACGCCAAATCTCCGACACATGCAATCCTCATAAATGAGGAAATTTTTGTATATGGAATATCGAAAACGATGAATGTACGTTCTATCTCTTTGCCATTTCTGACCACTTATGATGGCAGGTAGGATCCGATAGCATGGTTATACCTTATTAGGATTGAACTTCATGCACAATATTGGGAAAGGGTTTCCTTGGCTGTCGGTTTCATTGCGGCGGAAGACTTCGAAACCGAGGTGGCGGTAAATGTCTGTGGCTTGTGCATTCTGCTCGTTTACGTCGATGTAGAAAGCTTTGTATCGATTGATAGCCAACCGGATGAGCCGTTTCCCGATTCCTTTTCCGATATGTCCGGGAGCAAGGAACAGGGCTTCTATTTTCTGGTCTTGGATGCACATAAAGCCAACAGGTTTGTTGGCGGCAAACGCTATAATCAAGGTATCGATGGTGCGCAATGCTTCTTCGGCCATGGGACGAAGGTTTCGGATGTCTTGTTCGCTCAGAAAGTGATGGGTGGCGCGGACGGATGATTCCCATACCTGCATCAGTTGGCTGATGAGTTCCGTTGGCCGGGCATCTTTGTTTATTTCCCGAATCTGTTGAAGCGCCTTCCACTCTTCTGCCGTAATCCGCATGAAATGTTCCGTGCGTATATCGCCCAAAGGAGATGTGTTGCCGCTCTCCGTGTGATGATAGGTAAGTCCGCATTTCTCCATTACGCGGCGCGATTGGGTATTTCCATCGTAATATCCACACCACACCGCCGACATGCCTAAGTCGGTAAAGCACCGCTGCAATAGGCATCTTACAGCTTCGGGTATCAATCCCTGCCCCCAGTAGGGCACACCTATCCAATAGCCGATTTCAGCTTCATCAGCCTGCATGGCAGCACTGTGCATGCCGTCGCCGAACATAATGCCGGCACTTCCTACTGGTTCATTTGTTTCTTTCAGTACCACGGCGTAGGTCTCGGGAGCAGTAAAGACGGTGCGGATGATTTCCAGGCTGTGTGCTATGGAGGTGTGGGGTGGCCATCCGGCTATAGGTCCGATAGCAGGGTCTTTCGCATACTTGTACAAGGCTTCCGCATCGGCTTCTTGCCAAGGGCGGAGAATAAGTCGGGAGGTTTCTAAAAATGTATTCATAGTTGAGGGAAAATATATTATGCATAAATAAAAATTTGAATTTCCGCATTTCACCCAATTGCCATGTAGGGGCGTATCGCATACGCCCGAATACGTCAACTAATCCACGTGGATGTCTTCAAGGCGTATACGATACGCCCCTACATGGGATGTTTGGTAAAAGTATTGGCTTCTAACTCCCTTTAATTCCCTGAAATAACTCCTTATTGGTGAAATGCGGAATTCATATAAATAAATGTCGCGGGAAGTATGAAAAAACAGCCGGTCCGAATGTTCAGACCGGCTGTTCTTAATATTTGTCAGCGATTGATTATTCAGCTTTTTCTTCGCTCCAGTCCATTGCTGCCATACGTTTGTAAGAATCGTAACGTTTCTTCGCCATCTTTTCGCAAGCTGCGAACAAGTCGGCTGCTTCTGTCGGATATTGTTTCATTACAGAAGCGAAACGTACTTCACCTTTCAGGTAATCCTGGAAGTTAGCCCAGTTCGGTTCTTTCGAGTCGAGCGAGAACGGATTCTTGCCTTCGTCTTCCAAAGCCGGGTTGAAACGCCACAAGTGCCAGTAACCGCATTCTACGGCCTTAGCCTCTTCTGCCTGGCTCTTACCCATACCTGCTTTCAATCCGTGGTTGATACACGGAGCGTATGCGATAACCAATGACGGACCAGGATATGCTTCTGCTTCGCGGATGGCTTTCAATGTCTGAGCCTGGTCGGCACCCATCGCAATCTGAGCTACATATACATAACCGTAAGTAGTGGCAATCAGACCAAGGTCTTTCTTGCGTACACGCTTACCGGAAGCGGCAAACTTGGCGATAGCGCCCAGCGGAGTAGCCTTAGATGACTGACCACCGGTATTCGAGTAAACTTCGGTATCCAATACGAGGATGTTTACGTCTTCGCCCGAAGCGATTACATGGTCGAGACCTCCGTAACCGATATCGTAAGAAGCACCGTCACCGCCGATAATCCATTGAGAACGTTTGATGAGGTAATCTCTGAACTCGTAGATTGTAGCGCAGTTTGCACACTTGTCTTTAGCGGCTTCTACCATCGGGATAATCTTTTCGGCAGCAGCTTTGCTCTTGTCTGCATCGTTGCGTCCGTCAATCCATTCCTGGAATGCTTCCTTGTATTCAGCCGGAGTTTCATCCGAAGCGATAGCTGCCTTCATGGCATCTTCGATACGGTTGCGCAGCTTCTTGTTGGCAAGTTCCATACCCAGACCGAATTCGCAGAAGTCTTCGAACAAAGAGTTTGCCCATGCCGGACCCTGGCCTTTTTCGTTTGTAGTGTACGGAGTAGAAGGAACAGAACCTGAGTAGATTGAAGAACATCCGGTAGCGTTAGAAACCATTTCACGGTCGCCGAACAACTGAGAAATCAGTTTCACATACGGAGTTTCACCACAGCCCGAGCAAGCGCCAGAGAACTCAAAGAGCGGAGTAGCGAACTGAGAGTTCTTCACGTTCGACTTGATGTCTACCAAGTGCTGTTTGCTTGATACGTGTTCTGTGCAGTAAGTCCAGTTGTCTGCTTCTGCCAATTGGCTTTCCAGGTGTTTCATGGTCAGCGCCTTGCCACCCTTCTTCGGATTGCCCGGACAAACATCGGCACAGTTGCCGCAACCCAAGCAGTCGAGTACGTCTACCTGCATGCGGAAGGTCATGCCGTCGAATTGCTTGCCCACAGCCTTCAGGGTAGTGAAGTTTGCACCCTTCTGTTCTTCTGCATCGAGTACGAACGGACGGATAGCAGCGTGAGGACAAACGTATGCACACTTGTTACACTGGATACAGTTTTCAGCATTCCATTCCGGAACGAAAGCAGCCACACCACGTTTTTCGTATTTGGCTGTTCCCTGATACCAAGTACCGTCTTCGATGCCCTTGAATGCAGATACCGGCAACAAGTCGCCGTCTTGTGCATTAATCGGACGAACCACTTCGTTGATGAATGCCGGGTCGTTGTTTGCTGCGGCAGGTTCAACTTCCAGGTTAGCCCAAGCCGGGTCAACGGTCAGTTGTTTGTATTCACCGCCACGGTCAACGGCTGCATAGTTCTTGTTGACAACGTCTTCACCCTTCTTGCCGTAAGACTTCACGATGAATTTCTTCATCTGTTCTACCGCCAAGTCTACAGGGATAACGCCTGTGATGCGGAAGAATGCAGACTGCAGGATGGTATTGGTACGGTTGCCCAAACCGATTTCCTGTGCAATCTGGGTAGCGTTGATATAGTAAACGGTGATGTTGTTTTCAGCAAAGTATTTCTTTACCTTGTTCGGCAGGTTCTTAGCCAGTTCATCGCCTTCCCAGATGGTGTTCAGCAGGAACGTACCGTTCTTGCGCAGACCACGGGTCACATCGTACATGTGCAGGTAAGCCTGAACGTGGCAAGCCACGAAGTTCGGGGTAGTTACCAGATAGGTAGAGTGAATCGGGTGGTCGCCGAAACGCAAGTGAGAGCAGGTGAAACCTCCCGACTTCTTCGAGTCGTAAGAGAAGTAAGCCTGGCAATACTTGTCGGTATTGTCACCGATGATTTTTACAGAGTTCTTGTTGGCACCTACCGTACCGTCTGCACCCAAACCGTAGAATTTAGCTTCGAATACGCCTTCTGCACCGAGAGCGATTTCTTCTTTCTGAGGCAGAGAAGTAAAGGTAACGTCATCCACAATACCGATAGTGAAGTGGTCTTTCGGCATCGGAAGTTCCAGATTTTCGTATACTGACAAGATTTGAGCCGGGGTAGTGTCTTTTGAACCCAGGCCATAGCGTCCGCCTACGATAAGCGGGGTATTTTCTTGTCCGTAGAATACGTCCTTGATGTCCAGATACAACGGTTCGCCGTTTGAACCCGGTTCTTTGGTACGGTCGAGCACTGCGATACGTTTCACCGTCTTAGGCATCTTTGCCAGGAAGTGTTTAGCCGAGAACGGACGATACAAGTGAACGGCAATCATACCTACCTTCTTGCCTTGAGCGGTCAGGTAGTCGATTGCTTCACGGGTAGCTTCTGTTACCGAACCCATAGCGATGATGATGTTTTCCGCATCTTCCGCACCATAGTAATCGAACAGACCGTAGTTGCGTCCCGTAATCTTGTTGATTTCGTTCATGTATTCTTCTACGATAGCCGGAACTGCTTCATAGTAAGGATTGCATGATTCTCTGTGTTGGAAGAAGTGGTCGGGGTTTTCAGCCATACCGCGTGCAACCGGTTTGTTCGGGGTCAGTGCGCGTTCACGGAACTCTGCCAAAGCTTTCTGGTCGATAAGCGGAGCGAGGTCTTCGTTATCCAGCTTTTCGATTTTCTGGATTTCGTGAGAGGTACGGAAGCCATCGAAGAAGTTCACGAACGGAACGCGAGACTTGATGGTAGCCAAGTGAGCCACACCTGCCAAGTCCATAACTTCCTGTACAGAACCTTCGCACAACATCGCGAAACCGGTCTGGCGGGTAGACATTACATCTTGGTGGTCGCCGAAGATACACAATGCGTGAGAAGCCAGCGTACGTGCCGATACATGGAATACGCAAGGAAGCAATTCACCTGCGATTTTGTACATGTTCGGAATCATCAGCAACAGACCCTGAGATGCAGTATAAGTAGTAGTCAATGCACCAGCCTGAAGCGAGCCGTGTACTGCACCGGCAGCACCGCCTTCAGATTGCATTTCCTGTACCAAAACAGTTTCGCCGAAGATGTTTTTACGACCTGCGGCAGCCCATTCGTCTACGTGCTCAGCCATGGTAGACGACGGAGTGATGGGGTAGATGGCAGCTACTTCCGTAAACATATACGAAATGTGAGCAGCAGCTTCATTACCATCACATGTGATAAATTTTTTTTGTTTAGTCATACAATTACTAATTATATTGTTAGGTAAATATATCGTTTCTTTTCTCTTTGTTGTCTAATACAGGAAACCGAACAACCACAGCGGAATCTGGTTGCCGTGTCCCAGTTCAGTCCTGTGCATGGCATAATAAACTCCAGGGTTGCTTTTTATCTTGTAGCCTTCTCCGCAGATACGGAAGTTCAAATTGCCGTCTACCAGAAAAGAAGTGCCTTTTTCTCCTTTGTTCACCTTGTGGTCTTTCCACAATGAGTTGACAAAGAAAGTCTCCAGCACGTCTTGTTCCTCCACCTTTACCGGATAGATGCTGTACATCAGGTTAGTGTTGTGCATCATGATTTTAGCCGGTTTTTTCGGGAAGACTTCTCCCTTCGGATATACCATGTTTATCAGCCGTGCGTCGGCAAGGTATTTGATGTAATTCATTACCGTAGCACGTGACGTCTGTATATCGGAAGCAAGCTGGCTGATGTTGGGCGCAACCGGTCCGTCTACCGCCAACAAATATAATAATTTTTTTATTCTTGAGAGATATTTCAGTTCAATTTGTTTGATAAGAAGAATATCCACTTCTATCATCATGTTCATGGTCTTCAGCAAATTCTCTGAAAAGTTACGTTTTTCAAGGAAGAATGGATAAAACCCATGGTGGATATAGTCTTGAAAATAATTGAGCGGATTGATGTGCGGAAGGATGGTTTTCGCAATATGTTCGTGTCCTGTCAGGATTTCGTCCAGAGTGTATGCAGAAAAGTGGTTACCCGTCTGCAAGTTCAGAAATTCACGGAATGAAAAGCCACGCAGGTTATACGATTGTACGATGCCGTTCAGTTCGGGGTTTTCTTCTTTCAGGCGCATTACAGAAGAGCCTGTAAATACGATCTTCAAGTTTGGGTAGCGCTCATAACACGTGCGCAGGTCGTGGCTCCATTGCGGAAGTTTGAACACTTGGTCAATGAGAAGCACTTTGCCGCCACGCTTCACAAACTCACCTGCAAAATTAACCAGACTGTATTGTGAAAAATAGAAATTGTTCATGTTTACAAACAGACACGAACGGTCATAGCCGAATTTTTCCTTCGCATATTGTAGTAGGAATGTGGTTTTCCCTACCCCGCGTGTGCCTTTGATGCCGATAAGGCGGGCGTTCCAGTCTATTTCGTCCATCAAGTCGCGTCGCACGGGGGCGTTGGTATGCTCAACCAGGTAATTATGTGTTCTGTAGAATGCTTCCATGAATTTCGATTTCTTCGGTGCAAATATACTAATAGTTCATTAATTTGCAAACTGGGGTTATCAAAATAATTAATTTTTTCATGTAACTTTGTGTATTATTTACCGTAGAGGGCACAGAAATACACGGAGGTTCTTTGTAATGTCTTGGGTTCTCTGTAAAGAATCGGATTAGGTCATGAAGAAAACGGTTTTTTTATTCAATCCGGAGAATGATATGGCACTTGCCAATTTTACTCCTTATTATAAGGTGCCAGCCGAAATACAGCGTATGGCTGCCGATTTGTCGGTGCTTCCTGCCTGGTATGCTCCTGCAGGCAGTATAGTAAAACTTCCTTCTATCGGACGAATGCCTCATTGGGAAGAAGATGGTAATGGGGGGATGTTTTTTCCAGAAGTGGAATGGACGGCTGCATATCCTTCTGTAGCTTGGTCGCCTTGGGGCTGGAGCCCGGCATTGGTGCATACATTGAGGCAGGAGGAAGTAGACGAAGCGTATCTTCCTTCCGTCGGAATCTTGGCAGATATACGTGCCTTGTCGGGCAGGACAAGTGCTGTCCGAATCTTGCAGAGTTTTGCTGGTATGAAAGGAATATGTGGAGAGGCGTGTGCCTGTTTCACGTTGGAAGAGGTGCGTACGATAGTGGCAGGCTGGGGAAGATGTGTCTTGAAAGCTCCATGGTCGGGGAGTGGACGCGGATTGGCTTTTGTTTCCAACGAAACTTGGACAGCTTCAGTAGAAGGTTGGACTGCCCGTATCCTTCGTACACAAGGGGCGGTTATGGCAGAACCTATATATAATAAGGTGTGTGATTTCGCTATGGAGTTCCGTGCTGATGAGGATGGAAAGGTGTCGTTTGCCGGTTATTCGTTGTTCGAGACCGATGCTTTCGGCAATTACAAAGGCAATCTGCTGGCTTCTGATGGGACGATAGAGCATTGGCTTGAAGCATACATTTCACTTGAGACTTTATACGAAGTGCGGCAGCATCTGCTTGCAGTCTTGCCCCAATGGTTGGGTAGACGATATACTGGCTATTTAGGTATCGACATGATGGTTTGTCATGAAAAGGACTATATGCTCCATCCGTGTGTCGAAATCAACTTGCGGATGAATATGGGCGTACTTTCACGCCTTTTATTCGACCGTTATGTATGTCCCACCGCCTGTGGACGTTTCGTTATCGAGCATTATCCTGCTTCGGGCGAAGCCTTGAGGTTTCACATATATATGCAAGATGCATATCCTGTCAGGTTGGTTGGGGGAAGGTTGGAAAGTGGTTATGTATCACTTACTCCCGTAGGCGAAGACACACGTTATCAGGCATACGTCCTGTTCCCTATTACCGAAATCGTATAGTCGGTCAGATATGAAATGCATCCAATTCTGACATACTCTCTGTGTTACAGGCAATATGCTTAAAATAAAATTAGAATCCGGTTGATTTTTAGAAACTGTTTTGGAATTTATTGTGCGATGATTTGGGATGACTAAGAAGCTGTTTTGAATTTATCGTGCGATGATTTGGGATGAGTTTTTGAGGCATTTTCGCTTCTGTGATGAGGAAGATAGCGGGCTATCTGACGAAGAACAGGAGC
>NZ_NFJA01000033.1:0-36180 GCF_002159615.1 Bacteroides sp. An279 | reverse complement strand
ATCTGACGAAGAACAGGAGCGAAAAGGACCAAAAAATCGCCCAAAGCACACACGAAAACGAATACATCAAGCCAAGAAAAACTTTTTGGAGAAATTCAAAACAGCTTCTAAAGTTTTCTCTGCGTTTGTATGTAATGAATATCTGTATTTCGCCCCTACATGGGATGTTTGCGGATATTCAATTTATATTTTATCAAGTGCACCAATTATTATGAAACTGTTTTCGAATTAGTCAAATAGGAATATTATGGGTACAGGCAAACGTAACAACAAGAATATGCCTCGCAGGAGAGGACTGTCTTCTTTCCGAAATCGGATAATCCTTTCCTGCGTGGAAGCTAATATTCAGCGTGCACCTATGTCATCGTATGAACTTTGTAAGATGGCTTTTCCACGCAAAATGCGGTTGGTGTTGGATGATGGGCGTTCTATCATCGGACGGTCTGCATTTAAGTCCATTACAGTAACTCCAGTGCTGTCGGCAAATGCATAGCCACCACCAAAACTCCAGTAGGCGAAAGGATATGTATATTCCGTTCCCAAGACGTTACGGCTGAAGTTGAATTCATTATGATCAATGCCTAATTGTGCCAATAATGTCGCTGCAAGGTCTGTCTGGTTCATGATGCAGTCAATTACCATCGGTTGTTTTACAGAACCTCCCAACCACAGCATCGGAATATGGTGGATACGCTCGTCGTGTCCATGGCCACTATTGTCCGGATAATAAAATCCATGATCAGACAGGCATATTATCAATAAATCTTTCCATATGGGTGTTTGTTTCAGTTTTTCGACAAATCCTCCCAAACAATGGTCGGTGAAAGCAAAAGCATTTGGTTTTGCTTCTGGCAGACGATGGTAAGGCACTTCGAAAGGTTCATGGCTGCTCAGGGTGAGGAAAGTTGTGTGCCATGGTGTTTCCTGCCGTTCTGTCAGCATCTGAAACAAGTGGTCGAAAGTGATGTCGTCATTCACTCCCCATGCATTTTGATGCTGATTCATCGGGAAATCGACATCTGCGGTCAGTTTCTGGTAACCGCTTTGCAACAGGTAGCTTTTCATATTGGTGAAATTGATGTCTCCTCCATACAAAAAATCGGTATGATAACCTTCTTTCACCAGCTTTCCTGCAATGGATGGCAGTGTACGGCTTTTGGCTGGTATTTTCATGACAGACAGGTCTGGAAAGCTTTGATAACCGCTTAGAGCACAAATGGTTCCACGGTCGGTACGAAAACTGTTTGCATAGCAATGTGTAAACCAAATGCCTTCTTTCGCCAGGCGGTCAATATTCGGGCTGGCACCTTTTGTGCCACCCAGTGATTCTATCATGGTAGCTCCGAATCCTTCCATCAAGATAATCAGTATATTAGGACGATGGGTATTGAGCAATTCTACTGTATTCTTGCCTTTCGTAGGATATAGCCCGTCGAATAAGGTTTTGCGTTCTGCTTCATCGAAATAGTCGTACTGGCTGGCATAGTCTTTGGTCTTGCTGATGGATGCCAGCAAGCTGAAAGCCGGATTGACAGCTGAATGATTTAAAAATTCATCGTTGCAGAAATATACTTGTCCGATATTGCTGGTCGATTCACTTACGCCCCCTCGTATAATGAGAAAAAGTAAGCCTCCTATTAAAAGAGTACTTAATGTAGCTGCGAGTCTCTTCCGCACGTAGGGCAGGCAGCGGGGGGTAAAATAATACAATACCCAGCACATGATGCCGGCAAGTAAAAGTATGATTAATATGCGAAGAGTGATAAACCCTATGGAGACACTGGCGGCTGCATTTTTGGGTGATTCCAAATAGAAGAATACTGATGCATCGAGTTTAAAATTCCAGAATGGATACAGGCACATGTCGCCTACGAAGATAGTTGCTACGATAAGGCTGATAAATATGTAATAAATGACGATTATCTTCCGGAGCGGGAAATGTTTGAACCAAATGCTGATACTGATTACCAACCACGGCAGGGCAGTAAGATATCCTGTAGTTGCCGCATCAAGGCTGATGCCGTGCCACATCACTTTAAAATAATCAAGCATAGGTATACCTCGCCCTACAGCATCATTATAAAACATAAAGCCGGGCTTCTGAACTATAAAAAATAGCAGTATCAAAGCAAAAAAGCCCATAAGATAAGCAAGTCTTTTTTTCATTTGTTCTTCTTTTTAAATTGGCAATATTTCCGTTGACAAGCTTTTCATCACTTTCAGAAATTTCTCACAAAAACGAACCTGCCCCTTTGTAAACTTGTCAGTTCATTCCCTATTTGCGTCCGAAATCGGCAGGAACCTCGCCCCAGAGTTCGGTTTCCCATTTGTGTAAGGGAGTATTGTATGTATGTTCGCGCAACCATTTCTCGGCACGTTCTATCAGGCGAAACAATTCTTCGGTCTTTGCCGTACGCTCCAGTTTGGTTTTGCATTTCTTTTGCTTCACCCAGCTCAAGGCGTTCCGGCTATCCGAATAGACAGGCATGGAGAGGTTCTTCTGTTTTAACAAAGCAAGGGCATGTACGATGGCAAGGAATTCGCCGATGTTATTCGTACCATAGACGGGACCGAAGTGAAAGATTTCCTGCCCCGTCAACAGGTACACACCCCGGTATTCCATCGGGCCTGGATTACCGCTGCATGCCGCATCTACGGCAAGGCAATTCAGGTCGAAACCGGAAGGCAAGCGTTTTTCAAGAGATTGGTTTGCCGTTTCTTTATGGGGCTGCAAGTAATGGTGCGGAGGGGTAACCAATGCCTTTTCTGCTTCTTCACGTGTATCAAACGATTTATAGAGCGCACCCTTATAGCCTTTAATCTGTAGCTGGCAATCTGTCCACGAGTCGTACACACCTGGTTCTACGCCTTTCCACACCACGTAAAATTTCTTCTTTCCCATATAATTTCTTTTTTCACCACAGATTACACAGATTTTCAATCAATTTTTTAATCTGTGTAATCTGTGGTGAAGCTGTTTCTTACATGCGTTCAGGCACTTCGATGCCCAGCAATCCCATAGCTTCTTTCACAATCTTGCCCACGTTCTGGCTCAGGGCAAGGCGGAAGATTTTCAACGCTTCGTTTTCTTCGCGCAGGATGCTGAAGTCGTGGTAGAACTGGTTGTATTCTTTTACCAAGTCGTAAGCGTAGTTGGCAAGGATAGACGGGTTATAGTCGGTACCTGCCTGAGCGATGGTAGCCGTAAAGTCTGCAAGCATCTGAATCAGCCCTTCTTCTTTTGCCGTCAGCTCGATGCCGGTCGGGATAACCGCCGGAATCGTGATGCCGGCATCGGCTGCCTTGCGCAGGATGGACTGGATACGAGCATACGTGTATTGGATGAAAGGACCGGTATTCCCGTTGAAGTCGATGGATTCTTTCGGATTAAAGGTCATGTTCTTACGAGCATCTACCTTCAAGATGAAATATTTCAATGCGCCCAATCCTACGATGCGGGCGATGTCATCGGCTTCTTCCTGTGTCAGTCCGTCCAGTTTGCCCAACTCGTTGCTGGTTTCCTTAGCTGTCTGAATCATGGCTTCCATCAGGTCATCGGCATCTACCACGGTACCTTCGCGGCTCTTCATCTTTCCTTCGGGCAATTCTACCATGCCGTAAGAGAAGTGCACCAAATCTTTTCCCCACTCGAATCCCAGCTTGTCGAGCAGGATAGAAAGCACTTGGAAGTGGTAGTTCTGTTCGTTGCCTACCACGTATATCATCTTGTCTATCGGATAATCGGCAAAGCGCTGTTCGGCAGTACCGATGTCTTGGGTCATGTAAACCGAAGTACCGTCGGCACGGAGCAACAGTTTTTGGTCCAGTCCTTCGGGGGTAAGGTCTGCCCATACCGAACCGTCTTCCTTGCGGTAGAAGATACCTTTTTCCAGACCTTCCAACACTTTCTTTTTCCCTTCCAGATAGGTGTTCGATTCGTAATAAATCTTGTCGAAGCTTACTCCCATCATCTTGTAGGTTTCATCAAATCCGGCATATACCCAGTTGTTCATCTTCTCCCAAAGGGTACGCACTTCGGGGTCGCCTGCTTCCCATTTGCGGAGCATTTCACGGGCTTCCTGCATCAAAGGCGACTGGGCTTCGGCTTCTTCCTTGCTCATTCCCTTTTCCATCAGTTCGGCTACTTCGGCTTTGTAGTGCTTGTCGAAGGCTACGTAGTAATCGCCTATCAGGTGGTCGCCTTTCTTTCCCGATGATTCGGGAGTCTCGCCGTTGCCGTATTTCAGCCATGCCAGCATGGATTTGCAGATGTGGATGCCGCGGTCGTTCACGATGTTGGTTTTCACCACGCGGTTGCCGTTGGCAGCCATGATATTGGCAAGCGCGTTTCCCAGCAGGTTGTTACGCACATGTCCCAAGTGGAGCGGCTTGTTGGTATTGGGCGATGAATATTCAATCATCACCAGCGGAGCCTTCTCGTCGGCTTTGCGGATACCCCATTGCGCATCGGCATGGATGCGGTTCAGCAAGTCAATCCATACGTCCGAAGCAATCGTCAGGTTCAGGAATCCTTTGATGACATTATAGTCGGCAATGGCAGGTTCGTTCGCTTTCAGGTATTCCCCGATTTCCTGCCCGGTTTGTTCCGGCCCTTTCTTCGAAAGTTTCAGAAAAGGGAACACTACCACTGTCAAGTGGCCCGCAAACTCTTTCTTCGTCTTTTGCAACTGCACCATGGCGGGGGTAATCTCCGCTCCGTACAGCTTCTTCACTCCGTCGATGACGGAAGCTGTAAGTTTGTCTTCTATTTTCATGTGTATATCTTTGTGCGTTTGTTTTTTACTTTGTGCGCAAAGGTACGAATTATTTTTAAGTTCTTAAGGCTTTTAAGTTTGTGAGTTTGTAAGTTTTTGTGTGCCGGTAACATGTCGGAGTATTAGAAGGCTTTCTTTATCTGATTTTCACCTGGCGATATTTAAGCATACCTCTTGATGAACATAAGTGAGTAGACCGTTTAACATAAGTGCCTCGGGCGTTTCACATAAGTGAGTCAGTCGTATCACTTATGTTCGTTTGAGGGGGCTTTGTGCCAGTCATGAATAAATGTGCAGATAACTTAGAAGCTGTTTTGAATTTATCGTGCGATGATTTGGGATGAGTTTTTGAGGCATTTTCGCTTCTGTGATGAGGAAGATAGCGGGCTATCTGACGAAAAACAGGAGCGAAAAGGACCAAAAAATCGCCCAAAGCACACACGAAAACAGATACATCAAGCCAAGAAAAACTTTTTGGAGAAATTCAAAACAGCTTCTTAGTCTGGTGTAAGATTAATAATCTTCCGCTTGTAAGATTAATAATCTTGCAGCCTGAAGATTAATAATCTTACAGCGGATGGACTTATATGCGTTTGCCGGCGCACTTATATCTTTTATTGTTTCAAGACGGTTGGGAAGCTTGCAAAAACTATGTATAAATCAATGTGGAAAGATAATCTTCTGCAAACATTTCATTGGCAATATCTTGCAACTGCGATGCTGTGAGGGCTTCAATACGGTGGAACAATTCTTCTTTCGAATCATAATGCTTATAATGAAGGAAGCATTTTGCCATATCAAGGGCATTGTTTTCGAAATTATCACTTGCTACGCCGATTTGGCCGATGATTTGTTTCTTGGCTGCATTCAGACGTGAAGAGGTGAGAGGTTCTTCCCGCAACTTACGCAGTTCTTTCTGTACCAGCTCGATACATACATCTGTATCTTTAGGATCGCATCCGAAATAAATGCAGAACGTACCGGTATCAGTATAGGAAGTCAGGCTTGACTCTACGCTGTATACCAGTCCTTTCCGTTCGCGCAGAGTAACATTCAGCCGACTGTTCATACCTGGTCCGCCTAAAATATTGTTTAGCAGATAAAGTCCTGTCCGACGTTCGTCATAAGCATGATAACCACGTCCGCCTATCATTACGTGTGCTTGATGTGTGTCTTTATGCAGGACAAGTTTGCGTGGGCGATAGGTATCCGGTGCCTGGCGGAGATAGTTCTCCACTTTTCCGAAAGGTATGTCTGCCGTAAGCTTTTCCATGGCATGTACGATGCGGTGAAAGTCCAGGTTGCCTTGTACAAAGAAGATAAGATTGTCGGGTTTGTAATAACGGTGTACAAAGTTCATGGCATCTTCGCTCTGAAAATTGCGTAATTGGTCAGGTTTGCCTAAAATGTTGCGTCCCAGTGGGTGGTTAGGAAAAATCAGTTCTTCGAAGTCATCGAATATCAGTTCTGCCGGGCTGTCTTCGTAGCTCTGTATCTCGTCAATGATTACTTCTACTTCTTTCTCTATTTCATTTTGCGGGAAGGTGCTGTTGAACACAATGTCGGTCAGCAGTTCGGCGGCACGCAGAAAGTCCTCTTTTAAGAAAGCACTGTAAATTACCGTTTCTTCTTTATTGGTATAGGCATTCAAGTCACCACCCACATTCTCCATACGGTTCAGGATATGCCAGGCGTGCCGTTTGCGTGTTCCTTTGAATATCAGATGCTCTACAAAGTGCGCCATGCCTTGTTCATCTTTGCGCTCGTCACGTGTTCCGGCATTTACTGCATAGCCGCAATAAGCCACATTGATAGGATTTGGTTCATGAATGATACGTATTCCATTGGGTAAAGTGGCAGTTTGATAAGTCGTCATTTTCTGTTTTCTACTTATTTTGGGTGCAAAAATACAATAATACTCATTGCTTTTGCAGAAAAAATACAGATATTTGCAGGAAATTAATAAGGTAACGAGTTGACAAGTTAACCAGTTGACAAGGTTTTAAATCCCTTTAGTAAAACTATTCAGAGCCTTGTAAACTTGTCACCTCGTCAACTTGTCAACTAAAAAGACTATGAATAAGATAGCGTTATTTTGTTCTGCATCCGATGCAATCGACCCGATTTATGCAGAGAAAGCCAAAGAACTGGGTGAGTGGATGGGCGAACATCGTAAATGGCTGATATATGGTGGTTCCAGCAGCGGGCTGATGGAAGCCGTTGCAGATGCTGCCAAAGAAAAAGGGGCAATGATTATGGGTGTCGTGCCTACCAGACTGGAGGAACGTGGAATGGTAAGCGATAAGCTGGATGTGACATTCCGCACCTTTAACTTGAGCGACCGGAAGGATACGATGTTGCAAGAGGCTGAAGTGATGGTGGCATTGCCGGGCGGTATAGGTACGCTGGATGAAATATTTCATGTCATGGCATCAGCTACTATCGGTTATCATAGCAAGCAGGTTATATTTTATAATATCAACGGCTTCTGGGATGATATTTTGCACTTTTTCGACCGGCTGGAAAAAGCCCGTTTTGCTCATCATCCGTTGAGGCAATACTATAAAGTGGCAAACACGTTTGAAGAGCTGACCGAACTTTTGAAATAAAGTCCGCATTAGCTTGTAAGTTCTTGAGTTTGCAAGTTTAAAACTGAAAGAACTCAAAAGCTTACAAACCCAGGAACTTAATTGTTAATTATTCATTATTAATTATTTAAAGATGGATTCCATTCACGAATTGTTGCGCCGTGAAGCGCAAGCTGTACTCGATATTCCAGTAACGGATGCATACGACAAGGCTGTTTGCCTGATTGTAGAACAGGTGCATCAGAAAAAAGGGAAACTGGTTACCAGCGGCATGGGAAAAGCCGGACAGATAGCCATGAACATTGCTACGACTTTCTGCTCCACCGGCATACCGGCTGTCTTCTTACATCCCAGTGAAGCACAACATGGCGATTTGGGTATTTTGCAAGAAAATGATTTGCTCTTGCTTATCTCTAATTCGGGAAAAACACGCGAAATCATCGAATTGACAGATTTGGCTAAAGGCTTGAACCCTAAGCTGAAAAAGATTGTCATTACTGGAAATCCGGATAGTCCGCTGGCCGAAGCTGCTGATATCTGTATTGCTACCGGACATCCTGACGAAGTTTGCCCATTGGGCATGACCCCTACTACTTCTACTACAGTTATGACGGTAATAGGCGATATTCTTGTAGTAGAAACCATGAAACGTACAGGATTTACCATTGAAGAGTATAGCAAGCGCCATCACGGCGGCTATCTGGGAGAACGTTCGCGCGAATTAAGTAAGTAAATATCAGATTTTAAGTTCTTGAGTTTTTAAGTTTATAAGTTTGTAAGTTTTTACGCATCTGTCAAGCTTCAACCTAAAAATGAAAGGACTTACAAACTCAAGAACTCAAGAACTCAAAAACCCAAGAACTCAAAAACCCAAGAACTCAAGAACTTACAAACTCAAAAACTTACAACTATGAGAAAAGTAATAGGTATAGGAGAAACGATTTTGGATATTTTGTTCCGCAACGGACAGCCACAGGCGGCTGTACCGGGAGGATCGGTATACAACGCAATGATTTCACTGGGAAGAATGGGAATGGATGTAACATTTATCAGCGAAACCGGGAATGACAGGGTAGGCAGCATGATTTTGGATAATATGCGTGCCAATGGTGTGCGTACAGACAATGTCAATGTCTTTCCTGATGGGAAATCACCTGTATCTCTGGCTTTTCTCAATGAGAACAACGATGCCGAGTATATTTTCTACAAAGATTATCCGCGTCAACGGTTAGATGTGACTATGCCCGATATTCAGGCGGATGACATTGTTATGATTGGTTCATATTTTGCCGTCACACCGGTATTGAGAGACAAGGTGAAAGAACTGCTCGAACTGGCACGCGAGCGGGGAGCTATTATTTACTACGATGTAAACTTCCGGAGTACGCATGCCAATGAAGCTATCAAATTGATGCCTACCATTCTTGAAAACTTCGAATATGCTGATATCCTGCGTGGCTCGTCCGAAGATTTCCGGTTTATGTTCGGACTGGACCGTGCCGAGGAAGTTTATCGTCAGAAAGTGGCTTTTTATTGCAATCCGTTTATTTATACCGATGGAGCACACGATGTCCGTCTGTTTACCCGGCAATACTCCAATACATATCCGGTGCCGAAGGTCGAAACCGTAAGCACGATTGGAGCCGGCGATAATTTCAATGCAGGCATTGTATACGGACTGATAGAAAACCGTGTCCGCCGGTCCGATCTTGATAGTCTATGCCAAAAAGATTGGGATGACATCATAGCCTGTGGACTGGCATTCGGAAGTGAGGCATGCCGCAGTACAGAAAATTCCATTTCGCTGGAATTTGCAAAGAATTTAAAAAAATGCACGATATGAAATGGGGCATTTTGTAAAGAGTCACACCCTTAATAATTACACATTATGGACATGAGATACTTAGAAGCTGTTTTGAATTTCTCCAAAAAGTTTTTCTTGGCTTGATGTATCCGTTTTCGTGTGTGCTTTGGGCGATTTTTTGGTCTTTTTCACTCCTGTTCTTCGTCAGATAGCCCGCTATCTTCCTCATCACAGAAGCGAAAATGCCTCAAAAACTCATCCCAAATCATCGCACGATAAATTCAAAACAGCTTCTTAAAAGACCGTTATGTCAATCCGTACACCGATTTCGGTTTCAAGAAACTGTTCGGCACTGAAATCAACAAAGACCTGCTCATCAGCTTCATCAACAGCCTGCTCCATGGCAAGGAGGTGGTGAAAGACCTGACTTATCTCAACACGGAACACCTTGGCACGGGCGAGGCCGACCGCAAGGCAGTGTTCGACGTGTATTGCGAGAACGAAAATGGCGAAAAGATTGGCATTGAGAAAGGTGAGAAGAGAAAAGCGATTGAAATGGCGCAGAGGTTAAAAGATAAAGGAGTTGCAATCAATATAATTGTAGAATGCAGTGGCTTAACCGAGGAACAGATAAATGCCCTGTAAACATAAAAAATCTGATTTCGGCATAGACCATTTCTTGGTACCCGTCCTTGCAGATTTTTTCGCTTCGCTCAACAACCCGTGTAATCCGGCATAACGGGGGGATACTCTTTTACATCCATTTGTACAGAAAAGCGAAAGGCGCAAGGTTTCCTAAGCGCAAAACATTATTATAATATATAATAAGGAGAGCCGATTGGGCGATAAATCGGGAGAAAAACAAGATGAATATGACAAAAACGTTGCACAACCTCCCTTTTTCTGTGCTTTGTTTTCGTTACTCCGTTAATAAATGCAAATTTAATAGAAGTTTTTAGTAAGATAATGATTGTGTATAAAATAAAACCTTTACATTTGTGCCTTGAAAGTTGTCTTCTAAAACAAAAAATGTGAATGAAAACCTTTTCCAAAGTGAAGGATTCATATCCGGATATGGATTCCTGCATGAGTAGAGAAGACTAGAGTTCTATGGCAAAACTGCTTTATTCTGAAGATAGGGGCGTTACGCTATTGTTTGGTCAGTAGCCGGCGCGGCTACTGACGGGGCTTTCCGCCCGTGCTCTCCAGAATATAGTTGTACTTGTAAAGGCTTGAGTTAGAACGATTTGAGTTTTTTAATTTATAAATTAAATTTTATTTGTTATGAGAAAAAAGTATTTAAGTGCACTGCTGTTCGGAGCGCTTTTGTTCGCTTCGGCAGGAACTTTTACCTCTTGTAAAGACTATGATGACGACATCAGCAATCTGCAAGGACAGGTAGACGGCATCAAGGCCGACCTCGAAGACCTGCAGGCTCAGATTAGCGCAGGAAAATGGATTACCAACGTCACTTCCATTGAAGGCGGGTTCACGGTAACCTTCTCTGACGGTCAGTCATTCAATATCGTAAATGGTAAGGACGGACAAAATGGTGCTCCGGGTGCTGCAGGTGCTCCGGGTACATCATGGGAAATCGGTGAAGATGGTTATTGGTATAAAGACGGTGAGAAGACCGAATACAAAGCTGCCATCGATGGTGAAGCTGGAAAGATTGTCGTTCCGGAAATTAAAGACGGCGTATGGTATGTAGCCAATGAAAAAGGTGAACTGGAAGCTACTGAATACAAAGCTAACGGTGCAACTTATGCCGTAGCTGAAGCTAACGGTGGTTTCACCATCTATGCTCCGACAGAAGACGGAAAAGAAATGCTGGAAATCTATTGTCCGGGGCCTGCATCCATGATTTCTTCTATTATATTGGAAGATACACAAGGGGATTCAGATGATAGACAAAATAATAAATTGGAACTTATCTGGAATAAATTTACGCGTCCAACCCAATGGGCAGGTCCAAGAGCATTGCCTGCTAATGAGTCTGTAGTATATTCTTCTAACTCTGCTATTGGCATACGTGTTAATCCTGTAGATGCTCCGGCAGATGAAGTGGCTTACACCTTGGTTAATTCGAAGAATCAAGAACTGAGCCATATCAAATTAACGGCAAAAGCATACGATGACTTGCTTACACTTAACACAGCTCAAGGACGTGCTGCAGGAACAAGCAACGGTTTGTTCACATTGAACATGGACGAATTCACTTTGACGAGTGGTGAAAATACCGATTTCAAAAATGAATTGGCTCAAGAAAATAAGAATGAGCAAGTCGCTTTTGCAATCAACGCTGATTATAGCACCCGTTCTGCTTATGACATTCAAGTTACAGCAAAAGAAGGTCAGGCTTTGGATAAAGTTGCTGTAAAGGAAATTAAAACCAGCGACGCTAACGTTGGTAATACTACAGCGGAAGGTATAGAGGTGGATTTAGGGAAAACATATACCATCGTTGTTCCGGAAAATGCAAAAGGTGCAATGTATGATATGTGGTTTGAATTTGAAAAGGCTGATCAAGAAACGTACGGCATACAGTGGGATAATGAAGCACGTACTTTCAAAGTGACAGTAGATCCAGACCTCGTTACCCCTGCCAAAGCCTTTACTATGACAATCCATACATTGGATACAAAAGGTACAGTGGGTAAAGTTAAGTATTCTGTAGACTTAAGTTCTGTCATCACTACTAATGTTGTAGAATACGAAGCTGAAACATACGACATCTCGAACCTGTTAGGTGAAAATAAACCGAAAGGATTTGATTTGGCTATTAGCTACATGGAAAATGAATTAGGATCTGACAAGTGGATTTCTTGGATTAACCGTGTTGACTTGAGTCAGACTGTAGCTGCATTGTATACAGATAAAGACTGCAAATCTGCAGTAGCAGATGGTATCAAGTCTTTGAAGATTGTATATAAGGATGCAAATGATAAGGAAGCTACAGCTAAGACATTAGAGACTATCAAAGTCACAGTTGATAAAGAAAATGCAGGCGCATTGCACTTAGCTAAGCAGTATTACTTGAAGCTTACATTCAAAGACGAGAAGAAAGGTGATATCAACTCGATTGTAGTTCCTGTAACATTCACCGCTCCGTCTGTAGCTGACCAGTTCACTCGCGACGCAAACTTTGTGGTTGATGATGTAATCACCGCATACTTCTATAATACAGACGATAAGAAGGATCAGATTAATGTCAAGAGATACTTTACTGCTGTAGATAAATATGCTAAATTGACTCTTGATGATAAGACCACATTGGCAACTGTAGGTACAGATAAGTTTGAATCTAATGATTTGGCAACATTGAATCCTACTTCTGCTACTACTTTAGAGGCATATTACATCACTTTGAATGATGTCAAGACTGACGTAAATACAGGTATTCAGCTTGGTTATGGCAAGAACTTGATTGTTACCGCTAAGAATAACAACTATGCTGATACGAAGTGGGTATACGATAAGGAAGCAGACAAGACTTATCAGTTCACTATCACTATCATGAGCCCGATTTACGAAGGTACCGTAACCCCGGTAGGCAATAATTCAATTCCTGTTATTGCCAACAATGAATCTGGTTACGCTATCACTGGCAGCATGATTACGGGTGTCGATTACAATAATAACAAGTTCAGCGTTGTTCCGAATACAAGTGAAAATGGAAAACCGGACAATACGAAAGATAATCCTAACGACGCTTGGTCAAGTAAGCAAATTCAGAATGTATATGTAACACCTGATAGAGCAGAATACTTCAATGGCGGCATTAGTTTCCGTATACCGGGTGGTACGAAAGAAAATCCGATAGAAGGCGCAATCGTAGTGAAAGCAACTCCGATGCCAAATACCACAGAAACCTCTATTACAGTCCATGTAACCGATGTATGGGGATATACAAAGGCTGTATCAGTTCCTGTGACTATCCAAGTGGGCGAATAATCCACTTTGATTACTCTATAAATAAAAAAGCGGCTCAAAAGAGCCGCTTTTTTATTTATCACCTTTACTCTTGGTGCTGGAAAATGAGATACGTTCATTAGAAGCCTATATAAAAGTACGCCTGCAATGGCTACGGTGATTAATTACTTATCCGCAAGCTTATGAGTCCTCGCATAATCCTAATATACCAGGACTGCATTCCTAATACATATAGGACTCCAGTCCTGATGCGTGAAGACAACAGTCCCAGTATGTCAGGACTGGGAAAGGATTGCATTAACTCCATTTAATCAGTCTGTTAAACCGGCTGATGGACATTAACTTACTTTCCAAAGGGTATGACATAAAGAAAGAGAGGCAATCCCCAATACGAGATTGAGAACGCCTCTCTTATCTTAGGTAAGCATTTGGTTATTTATAAGCTAACGCTTATTTCGTAGTCTTAACAGTCAGTTTAAATGGAACATACATAGTCTTATTCCATATATCTTTTACTATCAATTGCATATCGACTGTAGATGTTTCACTTACACCTTCTTCCAATTGATCTTTTACTGTAATAACTGAGTTGCCATCGAACGCATTAAGATTCAAATTGCCACCAAAGTCATTGATATTTTCAATGAACTTGGCTGCATAATTCTTATCTACAGCTTTTATAGCAACAGATACAATTCGGTTATCGGCTGGTTTTTCAGTTGTAGTTCCAACTACAATATCTTTTTGTGTTTGGAATTTAATCTGGGTTGCGTAAGCAATAAACCGGGTATAATCTGCATCCTTATTGGCTGCTGCAGCATCCTTAAGCGCGTAATAATTGCCTGCTACCTCGAAATAAGCTTGATTTTTTACAGAATTCCACAACTTCAGATAATCAGCTTCTTTCAGATAGAATTTCTCTTCTCCTGTCTGAGCAGCTAAGATATCTTCACCACTATAACCTAGATAGTTCATATCTTTTACAGCCAATTCAATCAACATGTTGTTGGCATCAAGCATATAATTAACTGATGATACAGCAGTTGTCAAATTATCTGTTATTCCATATGCATACCCCATCGCTGTAATATCTCCGGCTTTAGTAGCAAACAATGTATAGGACTTGCCCTTGTCTGATCCTAATGCAAATACGGCACTCTTGACAGCATTCTTGATGTCTACCTTATTGCTACCGTCTGCTCCACCATAGACTGCAACCAGCTTGTCGTTATCAAATGTAATAACTTGAGTAGGATCATCACTGTATACCTGACTCTTGACAACAACTTCGAAATCAAAGGTTATCTTGTTGTTTGGATTATTAAATAACGGATACTGAGCACGGATCTTACGAACTTTGTACATGTGTTGCTGGTTAGCAGGAACATTAGAGCCCTCTATCCACTTATTCACATGCAATTCGTCATTTTTAATCCAATCCCAATTTGCAAAATCTTTTGAATTTTGAGTATCACCGCCATTGTCTACGAATGTCTTATAATCCATATCAGTGAATGTAGGATCACCCAAAGCAGTGGTATATGCATTCGCTTTAATAATACCACTTTCAAAGTCGTAATCTACATTATTTCCAGTTGGAAGTGCAGAAACTTGCAATACGCCATCTTCAACAAATGCAGGATTCAGTCTCAAAATATCAGCCGCATCAGGATTGCTGACTGTCAACGTAGCATCATCCGAATAGATAACAGAAGTACCATTCATTGATGTCAAAGTGAGTTCATATTCAGTTGCAGTAAATTGTTCTGATATATGACCGTCCAATGCAGCCCCTGGCACAGCTCCGTTAACGTTGATACCGAATGTTACGGCTGTTCCGTTCCTCCATGTCACAGTTTGAGGATCGTAAGTAGTTACTTGACTGTTTGCATTATACCATGTAATCGAACCATTGTAAGCTACATACTTCTTATCATCTTTTTCTCTTGTTGCGGTGAGTTTTACATTGCCACTTAAGAAATTATCCAACTGGACAGCCGAGAATTTAAGGTCTTCCAAATTCCATCTAATAGAAGCCTTAGCCGGATCTACATTCAATGTTACGGCTCTATCAGCAAGCATGCCAACTGATTCAACGCCTTGAGTAATTGAGAATGTCTTTTCATGACTTTTAACACTACCATTTAAGCCGGCAGCCGTTAACTTCAATGTCACGTCAATCTGTGTTTCGTTGACAGGCATGTTAGCGATGGTTACTTTAGTGCCATCAATTGTAATGCCATATTTTTCTACTTGAACGGCATTGGTTGCTTCCAATACTACATATCCCTTGTACTCGTTCTTCAGTTCGAACATTGCTTTGCCGTCTTCCGGTGCTTCCAGCACATCGATAGTTTCTGCATATTTAAAGCTAGAAGTATTAGAGACAACGTTCACGTCATCAGTTATATCAGCCGATTCAACAGTATATGCATAAGCAGTTCTTACAACAGTTCCTTTGGAATTTTCTACAAGCAATGATGAACGTCCGTCTGTAGATTTGTATTCTTCTTTCTTTTCATCAAAAGCCGGTTCTACATTCAATGTCCACAAGCAAGAACTTGCGTCTGCAGAACGTGATACCAATTTACCATCATTCTCCCATTCCAAGCCTTCCGGCAATCCTTTTACAGGAGAAGAAACCGTAATTTCGGCCGTTTCACCTTTCAAGTTTACTAATGAATAAGTATATTGATCATCCAATTCTATGCTGGCTGGCGTTACAATCAAAGGTAATTTTCCACCTTGTTTTACAACTGCATCTTTCTTGATTTCTGCTAATTCCGGGAATTGTTTCAGCAATGTCTTTGCGTCTGCATTATTAGAATTCCACTCAGTCCACTCAGCTGTTTCAAATTCGACCTTAACTTGGTCAGCCGGAGCTTCCACTGTATAAGCGTCCGAAGTAGTAGGCAACAAGTAAGCAGTTCCGTCTACGTTCAGTTCAATGAAACCATCTTTTTCTACTACATAAATCTGGGTAGAGCCAGCGTATACGCCTGAGTCAACAGCCTTGTATTCGCTTGTAGCTTCGTCCCATTCCCAAACAAACCAGTTGCCTGTTTCCTTGTCGATGTAAGGAGACTTGCCCGGTTCGCCAGCTTCACCGGCAGGACCTTGTTCGCCAGCTTCACCTTGCTCGCCTTGTTCACCTTGTTCGCCTTTTTCACCTTTAGCGCAAACGCCAGTGTCTACACCGTCAATGACCCAGTTGTTAGTAGTGGGGTCAAGTGTGATGACAGTACCCGGTTTTCCGTCTTCACCGTTGATGCCGGTGATGTTCTGTGTGGTACCGTCGTTCATGGTTACAGTGAAAACATTTTCGATAGGAGTAACCGATGATACCCACTTGCCTTCGCCTACCAGCTTCTGCAAGGCTGCGATTGCATCCTTGTTAGAAGTGATTTGCTGTTGCAGGTTATTGATGTCATCATCATAATCCTTACAAGAGGTAAAAGTTCCTGCCGAAGCGAACAAAAGCGCTCCGAACAGCAGTGCACTTAAATACTTTTTTCTCATAACAAATTAAATTTAATTTATAAATTAAAAAACTCAAATCGTTCTAACTCAAGCCTTTACAAACACAGCCATATTCTGGAGAGAACGGGCGGAAAGCCCCGTCAGTAGCCGCGCCGGCTACATGTGCGGAATGAGCTAATTAATTGATAAATAAAAGTTTAGATGTTTACACATGCGGAGTTGACAACAAAATGTGCCGAAAATGTGCCGATTGAATAGTCGGATAGTTGAGTCGGAGAAAAAAGATATCTTATCAAAATAATTTGACAAAGATGGGTGCGCTAAAAAAGCAGGAGGCATAACAGTATTCGAATGTTTATGTCTCCTGCTATTGTCTTATAGAAAAAGATTTATCTTATTTCTTCTGCATCATGCGAACCAAACTGCCTGCACCTCCAAAAGGTAAGTAAATGTTTTCAAGACGTGTACCTCTCAGTTTTTGTGCTATCAGTATACGGGCAGTAGCATACACATCGGTAAGGACTGCTTCGATGAAACCATTAGGGAACTTATATTGATGGGTACCCTTTTGCGGATTGGTAACATATTCCAGGTTACTCAAACTGTCCACTTCTAGCGAGAATCGGAAGCGTAACGCTGCTCCAACTTCCTTTGCAGGAGTAACATAACCGACATGCGCTACAATGGTCAACATGTTTTTATTAATATCAGAAAGCAACTCGAATCCCATCTGAGGAATCAATGTTTTTGATTCGTCTGCCAATATTTCGTCGTTGCGGGTAAAGCCATCTTCGGCTATTCTTTTAAGGCTTACTTTCAGTTCATTCATAAACTCGTATTAAATTTATTTATTACATGGCACAAATGTATATAAAAAAGATTGATTTCCCGAGAAATTGATGTTTTTTTTTCAAAATTCTTCACTTTCTAAGAAGCTGTTTTGAATTTATCGTGCGATGATTTGGGATGAGTTTTTGAGGCATTTTCGCTTCTGTGATGAGGAAGATAGCGGGCTATCTGACGAAGAACAGGAGCGAAAAGGACCAAAAAATCGCCCAAAGCACACACGAAAAAGGCACGAAAAAGGATACATCAAGCCAAGAAAAACTTTTTGGAGAAATTCAAAACAGCTTCTAACAAGGCTTACCTATCATGGTGTTAAAGTTGCCCAAAGGAAAAGCTTCGAAAGCACTGAAAACCTAATCTGTTTTAAAGTGGAAGATCTGGAAGACTTTCTACCGCTTGTTGTTTCTGCTGATCGATGATGTGTATATATTTTTCTGTATGCCTGGTACTGGAATGTCCAGCCAAAGAAGCTGCTGTCTTGATGCTTGCTCCCCTGGCCATAATGGAAGTAATAAAGGTATGGCGGGCACAATGGAAAGAAATATGTTTGCGCAATCCGGCACGCCTGGTCCATTCATTGATGATACGCAAGCTATATGAATGGGAAGGAAGATGAAAAATGAAATCATCGGGAGTACCTTGTGATTCCTGCAACAGTTTCATGGCATTTTCATTCAGATAGATATGCAAGACAGGCTTTTGTGAATGACCTGCAACTTTTTTTTGAACCAACATCAGATGGCGTTGTGCAAAGTCTATATTCTTATAACACAATTCTTGTATATCGCACCAACGCAATCCGCTTTGGCACGAAAACAGGAAAGCCCGTTTCACTTCCGGATTGCGACAAGGTGTGAGAGTAAGTTTTACCAGTTCTTTAGGCGACAAAATCTGTTTAGTCACATCGTTATATTGAGGCAGCCGGATGCCTTTTGCCGGATTAGAGGGCAGAAGGTTTTCTTCTACGCAATAATCCAGACACATTTTGAATTTCTTGAAGTAATTGACAGGTGTATTGCCATGCAATCTTTCTTGTAAAAAGCGAAAGAACCGTGTACAAAAGCTATGTGTAATATGGTTCACAGGCAAAGAAGCAGGATGAAACTGACGGAGGTATGAAAATGCAGCCTGTACCATACGGCTATCTTTGGGCTGATAAATATTAAGGTATCCTATCGATACAAGGAAAAAGTCGGGTAAAGGTTCGCCTGCCGTTTCATCTTCTCTAACCTGAGAGTGAAATAATGGAGGCAGTTTCGACCAATAGTGATTGTGGAGATAATCGATTTCACGTTGTGCACGTAAAAGTTTAGCCAATTGCAATTTGGCACAATTTGCCTGACGTATTTCCTTGCTTACAGGTGCTTCTAGGGTGATGCCCAGGTTCTCTTTATAACGTTTTCCTTCAACATTACAGTCCAAATAGAGCGAAATGCGCCCATTTTTCAGTTTTCTTTTACACAATAAGATTCCCATGACTTACTGCAAGTATAAAAAAACTGTATCCTGTAGAAAGGTAATAACTTCTACAGGATACAGTCTAATTAAGAAAATGAATAGTTTTTATTCGGCAATACAAACCGTTACACGGTTTTCTTCCATAGTAGAGAACGGCTGTACGGTATCACCTTTATAATCAACGGTAATACGGTCTGCCGAAATGCCTTGCGCTTTCAATGCTTCTGCTACAGCTTCTGCACGTTCTTTTGATAACTTCTTGTTGATACGTGCATTTCCAGTATTCTTGTCAGCGTATCCGCACAATGAAACTTTTGCGTCAGTGTGTTCTTTCAGGTAAGCGGCAAGAGCACTGACTTTGCTCTGTTCTGAATTGCGGATTTCGGATGAATTGATAACAAAATAAATATTCTGTTTCATCGGTTGAACAACGACAGGTTCGGGAGCCGGTTCTTCTTTCTTTTCTTCTACTACAGGTTCTGGAGTTGGAGGAACAGGAGTCGGCTCGTAGTAAACAGGTTCTGTCTTTGTATAAGTTTTTCCGAATTTGAATGTAAATCCAGCTAAAGCATTGAACTGCCAGTCGGAATTACCTGCCTTCTTCGAATTGTATTTATCAGACATCGTGTTGGCATTCACTTCGATGTTGAAGAATACATGGTCGCTGATGCGTAAGTTCGTGCCCAAGCCGAAACGGCCTACGACATTTACTTTGCTGTCGCGCCACAGATATTCCAACCGATGTCCGGCATCGTTGATTGCTACGGCTTCATCGTTGTTGAATGCTCCGTTCACACCAATACCGCCGAACAAATACGCGTTGAAGAAACGTGTCGGATTGTAACCGCAGAACAGATTACTTAAGTCAAGTGTAGCATCTACATTTCCCTGCAAATAATTATACTTGTAAATAGTTTCAGGGCTTACCCACGCACCTTTAGCTTCCCAGCCACTCAGACCGGCACGCAATCCCCATAAGGGGGTAAACTGATATCCGACATTCAGTGCAGCTGCCGGAGAAATCAGATCTCCGAATTTGGCTTCTCCTACGGTGTGTGAGGCTCCGGCCTGAACCTGCATAAACCAGTGCGGGTTAAATACGGTTTTGCCTTCTTCTTTAATCTGGCGTGTCTCTGTGTTGCCGCTTTGGGCAAACGCTGCAATCGTGCTTAATCCAAGTACGAGTGCGGTAAGGTTTCTTCTTAGTTTCATAATCTTTTTATTTTTGTGTTATACAGATATTGCTTACCGAAAGTAAAGATATAAAAAAAAAGCATAGCTTGCACTTTTTTGGGGTGCTTTTTATAAATTTAATCGTCTTTCTTTAACATAGGGAACAAACAGAAAGTTTCTTTTGTTTCATATCTGTCCGTTCTTTTTATCGAATTTATAACTATTTTCTGCCGAAATCTTTCGGATTCCTTGTTGCGATGCGATGAACCCTCCGCCTAATACCCGGTTGGCATCATAAAACACAGCAGATTGTCCCGGCGTGATAGCTGAGGCTTCGGTATTGAATTTTACCAACAGGCAACCGTTATCCAACAGGATTACCTGGCAAGGTATCGGACGACTCCGGTAACGGATACGTACAGATAAATTCGGGCAGGCAAGCAATTCGTCTAAATCGGGAGTTTCGGGCGATTCTACCAGCATGTATTCCGTCTTTAGCTGTTCAACGTTTCCCAGCATTACCGTATTCTTTTCCGGATTGATCTTCAATACATATGCAGGTTCGCCCAGTGCGATTCCTAATCCTCTACGCTGGCCGATTGTATAATAAGCAAACCCTTGGTGCTGTCCTAATTTCATTCCTTTGCTATCGACAAACCATCCTGGCCCTATCTTTTCGTCAATATCGGGACAATGCTCGCGCAGAAACTCCCGGTAATCTCTGTCGATAAAACAAATCTCCATACTTTCCCCACCACGTGCCTTAGCTTCGAATCCTTTGCCGGCAAGATAATTGCGCACTTCTTCCTTAGTCATCCCACCCAAAGGAACCAGCATACGTTTTAAAATCGATTGCGGCAACTTCCAAAGGAAATACGACTGGTCTTTCACCGGATCGTCTCCTGTAATGATGTAACGCAATCCATTCCGGTCTTCGAACCGGCAATAGTGACCTGTAGCAATCCATTGACAACCGGTACGGTCGGCCCATTCGCACAAGATGCGTTCTTTGAATAATGGATTGCAAAGCACACAAGGATTGGGCGTACGTCCTTTCATGTATTCATCTATAAAGTATTGTACGATGACTTTTCGAAATTCTTCCCGCACGTCTGCGACATGATGCTCGATACCCAAACGGGCAGCCACGTGTTGCGCTTCGATTATTTCATTGGGTTGTTCCTGAGCGGGGGAAGAAAAATGTGAGGGGATGTCCCATGTGCGCATGGTAACACCTACCACTTCATATCCTTGCTCTTGCAACATGATGCAGGTAGCAGAGCTGTCTATGCCTCCGCTCATTCCCACCAATACCCGTTTGTCTTTTGTCATATTTTGTTCTTTTTTAGAAGTTAAAGGAGTTAAGGAGTTATACCCCGCTTCTCTCCGTCAGAAGCCGGAAGCGGATGTTTTTTGATTATATATGCAACGGACGTTCCAACTATTTCCACCTGTCATCGCACCTATCTGCACAGGCGTCTGCTTATAGGAACAATTCCGGTTCACGCCTTGCGCTGAAGTTTTCATGCAGGAATGCAGCAAAGGGGTTATCGTAAACACGTGCTCCGTTCGGGCAAACTTTTACGCAAGCACAACAACGGATGCAGCGATTCACATCAGTCTCGATGCTGGTACCGTCCGGACTGATACGGATAGCATGGGTAGGACATACTTCCACACATTCTCCGCATACAAAACAGTTTTCGTTACAGACCGGAGCCGAAGGTGTTCCTGTAATAAAAGGTTTATATGGAACATTTCCCTTGATATAAAACGCAGGGACCGGCAGATTTGTTCGTTCCAGCTTCGACAAACTGTCTTTGCCGAACTGTATTGCCTGGTACAAATCATCGGCATCGGGTCTGCCTGCTGCTATCGGCCGTTGTGGCGTGCTGTAGCTGTGCTCTCCGATAAAAGCACCTGCGGACAGAGGCGTAAATCCCAATTCGATAGCCATATCCCGCAATTCTACCAGTGCGTCTTCATAGTCACGGTTGCCATAAACGGCGACCAATATTACCGGTGAGCCGCTGGTCTTCAGACGTTTCATGCGTTGCAAGGCGACAGGTGCCACACGTCCTTTGTAGACAGGTGTGGCAAGTATGGTCAGCGAATGATTGATTTCGATGGCAGAGACAGATTCATCCAATGTAAGGTCGGTTTCGATGCGTCTTTCCATTCCGATGCCTTCGGCAATGGCACGGGCTATTTTCTCTGTGGTATGTGTCGGCGAGAAATAAACAATGTGGGTTGTTTGGAATGTAGTCATATCATTAAGCATGTTTAATTGAACAAAAGTAATAAAATAACTCAGATTATTCATTACCTTTGCATGAGATTCAGAAAGAAAATTATGGAAGAACAGTTCGACATACGCGATTATAAGCCTACCGGAAAGGAGCGTGATTTCGAGAACGCGCTGCGTCCGCTTCAGTTTGAAGACTTTAGCGGGCAAGATAAGGTGGTGGATAACCTGCGTATTTTTGTAAAGGCGGCACGGCTTCGTGCCGAGGCACTTGACCATGTATTGCTGCACGGCCCTCCCGGACTGGGGAAGACTACGTTGAGCAACATCATTGCCAATGAACTGGGCGTAGGGTTCCGTGTCACATCCGGTCCGGTACTGGACAAGCCCGGCGACCTGGCGGGAGTCCTGACCAGCCTGGAACCGAACGATGTATTGTTTATCGATGAAATACACCGCTTGAGTCCGGTCGTGGAAGAATACCTGTATTCGGCAATGGAAGACTACCGGATAGACATCATGATAGACAAAGGTCCGTCGGCACGCAGCATCCAGCTTGACTTAAACCCGTTCACCCTGGTAGGAGCGACGACCCGAAGCGGCTTGCTGACCGCACCGTTGCGGGCACGCTTCGGCATCAACTTGCACTTGGAATACTACGAAGACAGCACGCTGACCAAAATCATCTTGCGCTCGGCAAAGATTCTGGGGGTGCCTTGTGATACGGAAGCGGCTGGAGAGATTGCCTCGCGAAGCCGCGGAACGCCCCGTATCGCCAACGCTTTGCTCCGGCGGGTGCGTGATTTCGCGCAAGTGAAAGGCTCCGGACGCATCGACTTGAAGATTGCCCAGTTCGCATTGGAGGCATTGAACATAGACCGTTACGGCTTGGACCAGATAGACAACAAGTTGCTTTGCACCATCATCGACAAGTTCCGGGGCGGTCCTGTAGGATTGACCACCATTGCTACGGCATTGGGAGAAGACCCCGGCACGATAGAAGAAGTATACGAACCCTTTCTTATCAAGGAAGGCTTCTTGAAGCGTACGCCTCGCGGAAGGGAAGTGACCGAACTGGCATACCAGCATCTGGGCAGAAGCCGGTGGAATGAACAAAAAACATTATTCGATTGAGCGTGTTTGATTTCACCACAGAAGGCACAGAGTATCACAGAGGAAATAAAATATCTCTCCGTGTCCTCTGTGGTGAATATAAAACGAGCGCATGATTACAAACTAATTGACATCTATGGCTGGACTGAAATCATTGGCTAAAGATACGGCAATCTACGGACTGAGCAGCATTGTCGGACGGTTTTTGAATTATTTGCTGGTGCCTCTCTATACGGCGGTCATCCCGGCTGTATCGGGCGGTTATGGCGTAGTGTCGAACGTATATGCCTATACGGCACTGATATTGGTATTGCTGACTTTCGGCATGGAAACAGGGTTCTTCCGCTTTGCCAACAAGACCGATGCCGACCCGAAACATGTGTATGCCAATGCGCTGTTGTTTGTGGGCGGATTATCCCTGTTGTTTGTCGCGCTTTGCCTTGCGTTCATCCATCCGTTATCTGCCTTTCTGGAATACCCCGACCATCCTGACTATATCGCCATGATGGTGATTGTAGTGGCACTCGATTCGTTCCAGTGCATCCCTTTCGCCTATTTGCGCTATCAGAAGAAACCGATGAAGTTTGCTGCCATCAAGTTGTTCAACATCATCGGGAATATCGTGCTGAACCTTTTCTTCCTCTTGTTGTGCCCCTATATATATAAGGTGTCGCCCGAAACAATCAACTGGTTCTACCGGCCCGATTATCTGGTGGGTTACATTTTCGTATCCAACCTTATCATGTCGGCGGTGCAGATGTTCTTCTTTATCCCCGAACTCAGAGGCTTTTCCTATCGGTTGGACCGCCCGTTGATGAAGCAAATGGTGAGTTATTCATTCCCTATCCTGATATTCGGGTTAGTAGGTATTTTAAACCAAACGGTAGACAAGATGATTTATCCATTTTTGTTCGATGACCGGCAAGAAGGTTTGGTGCAGCTGGGCATCTATAGTGCGACAAGTAAGGTGGCGATGGTCATGGCGATGTTTACACAAGCCTTCCGCTATGCTTACGAGCCTTTTGTCTTTGGCAAGAACAAGGAAGGAGATAACCGGGAAATGTACGCCAAGGCAATGAAATACTTCTTTATCTTCTCGCTTCTGGCTTTTCTTGCGGTAATGTTCTACATGGACATTTTGCGCTATCTCATTGCACCCGACTATTGGGAAGGACTGGGTGTCGTGGCAATTGTGATGGGAGCGGAAATCTTGAAAGGCATTTATTTCAACCTGTCGTTCTGGTACAAGTTGACCGATGAGACAAAGTGGGGGGCTTATTTCTCCATCATCGGTTGTGCCGTTATCCTGATATTAAACATCTGGCTGGTTCCGCGATACGGCTATGTGGCTTCCGCCTGGGCTTCGGTAGCCGGATACGGGCTTATCACCCTGCTTTCCTATGTGATAGGACAAAAGAAATACCCCGTAGTTTATCCGTTGAAAGACATGACGGTTTATCTGGTTTTTGCCGCTGTATTGTACATTATTGCGCGGGAAATGACAATTACAAACATTATCTGGCGACTGGTGTTTCATACCCTTTTGTTGTTGTGCTTTGCGGGTTATATCGTAAAAAAAGACTTGTTGAAGGGGTTGAGAATAAAAAAATTAAGATAAGCAGTTATTTCTTCCTGTTTTTGCCCAACCGTCATCAGGCTATATCTGTACAGTATAGATTTGTGCATGCTGTGTTATAAGCATCAACAGATAGCGGGCTATCTGGCGAAGGACAGAAACGGAAAGAATCCAAAGAATCGCCCAAAGCACACACGAAAACGAATCTCAAGACGAGAAAAACTTTTTGGAGAAATTCAAAACAGTTTCCAACTTCTCAAATCAAATAAATCCTAACGAATAAAGGATGTACTGTTAGGCACATCCTTTATTCGTTAGGATTTGTTATCAAGTTATTTCCGTTTCTTTTTCTTTTTTACCCACTCAGGCATTCCGCCAAAGTCTACATCCGAGAATCCGTCTTCTTGGAAAAACTGACGCCAGTCGTCTTCCTGTTTCGGTGCACGTGCAGTCCGCTCCCCGTTACGGTCGGCTTTTACTTTTTTTGTTTCCTTGGAGCGTTTCTTTCCACTCTTATCGCTTTTGCCTTCGTTTTCTTCTGCCACTTCTACTACGACTTTGCGTCCGTTGTAAGTCGTCTTGTTCAAGGCTCTTACCACTTTCGGTGCTTGTGCCTCAATCACTTCGAAGAACGAGAAATTCTGCATCAGGTCGATGCGTCCTACTTCGATACGCTCTTTCTTCAAGTTACGGTTGATGAGTTCGATAACCTGATTGGGGAAGAAACCGTCGGTCTTGCCTAAGTTGATGAACAAGCGCGTATAACCCTTTTCGGCTTTGCGCGAACGCTCTCTGCGCTCCGGACGTTCTCCTTTTTTCTTCTCTTTCTTGTCTTTTCCTTTTTCGTTGGCACTGGGCTGGTCTATTTCCGGTGCATTCTTGTAATAGTCCAGGAAGCGGTTGAACTCCATCGATACCACGCGCTTGATAAGGTCTTCCTTGCTCAGCCATTCCAGTTTGCGGTAGATGCCCGGCAAGAATGCTTCGATTTCTTCTTCGTCCACCTTTACCTTTTCGATATCGTCTACCAGCTTAATCAGCTGCTGTTCGCAGATGGCTTGTCCCGTAGGCAAGGTCTCAACACTGAACTTCTTGTTCAAGATACGTTCTATTTGCTTCATCTTACCTTTTTCGCGCAGGTTCATGATGGCGATAGAGATACCCGTCTTGCCGGCACGTCCCGTACGTCCGCTTCGGTGGGTATAGCTTTCCACATCATCGGGCAAGCCATAGTTGATGACGTGGGTCAGGTCGTTCACGTCCAGTCCGCGGGCAGCCACATCCGTAGCAACCAGCAATTGCAAATGACGCTGGCGGAACTTCTGCATCACCAGGTCACGTTGCGCCTGGCTCAGTTCACCGTGCAACGAGTCGGCGTTATAGCCGTCTTGTATCAGCTTGTCGGCAATCTCCTGCGTTTCCAACCGGGTACGGCAGAAGATAATGCCGTAAATCATCGGATAGAAGTCTACCACACGTTTCAGGGCAAGGTATTTGTCTTTGGCATGCACGATGTAAGCCACGTGATGCACGTTCTTCGTACCTTCGTTCTTCGTGCCGATGGTGATTTCCTTTGCGTCACGCAGGTAGGTCTTGGCAATGCGTGAGATTTCCGGACTCATCGTAGCCGAGAACATCAAGGTATTGCGGTCTTCGGGCACCTTTTCCAAGATAGCGTTGATGCTGTCGGTAAAGCCCATGTTCAACATTTCGTCGGCTTCATCCATCACTACGTCACGGATGGTTTCCAGTTTCGCCACTTTACGTTCTATCAGGTCGATAAGACGTCCCGGAGTGGCAACAATGATATGTACGCCTTTCTTCAGGCTCTTGATTTGGCTCTCGATAGACGAACCTCCGTAAACGGGTATTATCTTCAGGTCGGTGATATACTTCGAATAGTCATTCAGGTCACCTGCTATCTGCAGGCAGAGTTCGCGTGTAGGGCAGAGTATCAATGCCTGAGGCACGCGGTTGCTAACGTCAATTTTCTGTATCAGCGGCAAACCAAATGCGGCTGTTTTTCCGGTTCCGGTCTGTGCCAGAGCCACTACATCGTTCCCGTTTCCCAACAGGTAAGGGATTACTTCTTCTTGTACGGGCATCGGGTTCTCGTAACCCATTTCTTCAATCGCTTTGCGTATTTCGGGAGCTACGCCAAGTTCTTCAAATGTCTTCATTTATCTATAACTGTCTAATTCGGCTGCAAAGATACAGAGAATTAACGATATATACGTATGTTTGCCCGTTTTTTTGCTGACAAAAAGGAAGGAAAGTGTCTTGCTGTTGCTATTTCACCACAGAGGGACACAGAGGCACACAGGGTTTTCATTTTTTATTCCTCCGTGACACTCTGTGACCTCTGTGGTGAATATCGGTTATTCTTCCGCCTGGTATTCCAGTATGTCGCCGGGCTGGCAATTCAGTTCCTTGCAGATGGCTTCCAGCGTAGAGAAGCGCACCGCTTTGGCTTTTCCTGTCTTCAGGATAGAAAGGTTTGCCGGTGTCAGGTCAATCCGTTCGGCAAGCTCTCCCAGCGAAATCTTCCGTTTCGCCATCATCACATCAAGATTTACTATTATCGGCATAGGCATTATTGTTTATTTTCCAGTTTCTTCCACCATTTGGTATAACGGCGGGTCAGTTTGTAATAGATAGCAACCACAAGATAAACCCAAGCCACATTCATGAGCGGAAGCCAAGTCTGCTTGGGCACCAATGGGACTATCACTAAAAAATAGATGAGTTCGCCTACAATCATCGAGGCGATAAGGCACAGGAAGATGTAAAATCCTGCCATTACTCGGGTATAGTTGCTTTTCGGTTTCATAGGCATAATGGGTTTAAATGGTGAGGTCCTGTTCTTCCTGCATGCGGATGCCTATCTTGAACATCAGCGAGACAAGGACGATGAACAATCCGATGATGATAAGCAACAGGCTGGTATCGGTCGGCATCTCAAGAGGAGAACAGTTGATAATAGCATTGATAAGCGCGCCGGAAATAACGGTCGAGCCGCCAATGGCAAGCAGGATGCGCTGGTTGGCGGAAGTAAAGACCGATCCGTTCCGCACGTTGCGTGCCAGAAAGTAGGTCAGGGCGGCGATGAAGAACATCGCGTATGCCTTTATGCCTTGCACCAAGGCAAACCAAATGAAGGTGTCGCTTGCGTCTTTGCCCAACTCATAGCAGATTGGGAAAATGTTCGATACGCCAAAGCATGTTGCGCTAAAGACAGAGAGCACCATCAGCGCTTCGCAATATTGCACCAATTGTTTATCGGGTTTTGTTTTCATAAGCGGTCCGTTTTTTTAGATGGTTAAATCATTCTCTTCTTTCAGTTTTAACCCGATTGCAAAAATCTCGGCGAACAACAAGGAGGTGAAGCCGATGAGCAATGTCGGGTCTGAAAACTGGAAAGCAATGGAAAAGTCACAATCCTTCAAGCTTATCACTTGAGAAACCAAATGATTGTTGATGGCGAACGTCACCAACGAGCAACAGAAGCAGAGGATAAGCGAAAAGCCCAACCGGCGCAGGCGTTTCACGTTCGCCCAATCGAAAATGATGTTGCGGTGGATGTTCCGAATCATTTTGACGAATTGGACTATGGCATAAATGCAACATATTATCACCATCCAGTCCAGCAATGAAAGGAATATGGAGTCGGTAGCATCCGCTTTTTCGTTCGGAACTCCTATCATGCTGATAAAAGGAAGAATAGACACGGTGGAACCGTCTTTCTCATTGATAGCCGTAGCGGTTTCGTTGGTGATGACATCGGTCGGCATCGTGCCAATCATCTTGTAAGTCACGTCAAGCTTTTCCACTCCCGCCGCTCCTTGTTCGTAAGCGTCAATCCCTGCCTTGAAACCATAATAGAATGTACTGAACAAGAAGGACATGGAGACAAGAACGGCGAGCACAATTCCCAAGCAGATGAGGTTTAGTCTTTTTTTCATAAGGCGTAATAATTTGCAATGTGTAATTTAGATGGTTAAATCCTGTTCTTCCTTAATCTTTACCGCTACGGCATAGACTTCCGCCAGCAAGACGATGACAAAGAAGGAACTGAAATCGTAAACGGTATGTTCGATGCCGATGACCTGATAGCCCGGAATACGGAGCTGGCTTACCGCATCGCGCTCCAACAACCATTCGAAGAACATCAATCCCAGGTAAACTCCGGCATTGACGTAGGCGAACCAGCGTATCCAGTATACGTTGCGACGGGAAAAAATATCACGTTTCGCCACACGTATCAGCAAGCGGATCAGGCAATAAATGGAATAGATGCCGATAAGGGCAACAAAGAAAGAGCCGAAGGTAAGAGCTATCGCAATGAACCAGCTGGGGCGCACCTCGCATTTTACTTCGGCAATACTATAGGGCACGGTCTTTGTCCCATCCGCAAGTTGCAAGGTGGCTTCCCCCTCCATTCCTTCGGGAATGACTTTGGCTTTTACGGGAAGAAGGAAAGAATGGACATAACTTGCACCGCTTTCCGCTTGTTGTGCTCCGGTTTCACGTCCGGCATTAAAGCTTTCTATTGCATCTCCGCCAGACATCTGTAAAACGAACTCCGCGCAAAGGGCGATAATGGTGATGATTCCTAAAAGGCTGATGTATTTCATAAGATATACTTTAATGCTGTTCAAATTCCCGTTAGAACCTATTTACATGCCTCCGCAAACGAATATATCTGCGTTTGCCATTGAATATATCTTCTATGGAAGTTTCAGTAGTACTGAAACTGGCGATGAAGTATATATTACTTTTCAAGGCAAGCAAACAGGCCGAACGGAAGTGTTTATTTATATGGTTAAATCGTTCTCTTCTTTGATGCGTACCGCTTGGGCGAAAATCTCGGTCAAGAGGGCAATCACCAACATGAAAGTCCACGAATATTTCAAGTGGAACTCATCGAACACATACCCGGAAGATACCAGCTCGCTGGTGGCAATCCGATAAAGGATATAGTTCTGAAGTTCGTACAAGGCAGAGAATGCCATTATCGGATAAATGAAGAAACGCAGGCGGCGTATGTTCTTCCGAATCAATATTTCTCCCCGGCTCACCGATATCAACAAGCGTATCAGACAATAAACTCCATAAAAGACGAGCAATATAACAGGTAGAATCACAAAGCCCATGGCATGCACCCATGAATTATGCTTCACGTAAGTGTTCACCCCATTCACTTCGCAGGGTACATTTGCTTGCATAGCCCGGTTGAACAGGCTATCAGGAATCCCGTCTTTATATCCTTCTACCGATAAAGACACCGAATTAAAGTCGGCAGGCAGAACCAGTTGGGAATCGGTTTCGGCATCATTCCACCCGTCTATAAATCCGGGAATGGCATCTTTAAGAGCACCTCCTATCAGCGCCAATATCACGATAATTCCTAAAATGCGTACGGTTTTCATAAGCGTGATGAATTAGGCTTGTTCTTTACTTTCTGATGCAATCACTTCTTCTGCCGGAGCGGGTGTTTCTTTCCATGCTATCTGATTCGGAATCAGGCGGGTCTTGATGTACCAGATGCTCCATACGGTCAATGCTACACCCACGAGGGCAAGGCAAATGGCTCCGGTCGTGCCCAAGGCTTCGGTCATGGTTTCGTCTTCCCCTCCCGACAGGTGGAAGAGCAATACTGAGGTACCGTTATTGATAAAGTGCATCAACATGCAGGGCAACAGGCTTCCGGTGCGGTAATATACCCAGCCCAGTACCAATCCCAGGATGGAAGCGAAAAACATTTGCACGGGATTGCCATGTACGATACCGAAGATAAGGGCAGACACCAGAATCGCCCAGGCGGGATTCTTCCATTTGCGTAACAAGTGGCCTTGCATTCCTCCGCGGAACAAAAGTTCTTCCACAATGGGAGCCATTACGACGATGGAGATAACGCCCAACGGGTTGTACATTGCCTTGGTGAAAATCTCTTCCATTGTATCGGGCAATCCGGTGAGTTCGGTCAGGTAGTTCGTCCAGCATCCCATCCCCACGATGAGGATAATAGAAGCAAGCATCACCTTGCCGGCATTGGGGAAGCTTAGGGATAACTGGTCACGCTTTACATATTTCCAGACCAGCAGGTGAACACCTACCGCCAAAGTGGAGAGCACTTGCGCCCACATGGTGAGCTGGAAAACCATAGCATCGGATTGGGGAAACTCCAACGTGTGGTTGGCTATCATATAGCCTCCGGAAAAGATGCCGGTGAATGCGAACGTATAAAGCAGGTAATAGATGAAAAGTTTAATAACGCGTCCCATAGTTGTATCTCCTTATTTTATATAGGTGAATGAATCAAGTGGATTATCTCTGAATGTCGGTCAACAACATACCGTTTTCGGCTTGCTGGTAGTAGATGCTGGTCTGGATGTTTTGCGTAAACGCGCCCGAAGCCTTGTCGTACTCAGCATAGTCAATCAGGTAGATACCGTCGCCAGGAAGGTAATTCAGCAGGTAAGCGGGTTGCCACGAACGGTTATCGGCATTCCAGCGATAGGCTTTCTTTTCCGCCAGGTTCCCGTTGGCATCGTATTGGTATTCGTATTTCAGCTTCGGCGTAATCGAGATGCCATCGGCATTCAGCGTAGAAACGGTCATTGTGTTTCCGTCTTGTCCGTAAACAAAAGTGTTCTGTGCACTGGCTTCGGTAGCGGTTGTAAAACTCATCATAGCGGTTGCGAAGATAGCGGCGATAGCTTTGGTAACAAATGTCTTTTTCATAATCGTATGTCTTTAATGTTTTTATTAATCTTGTTTTGTTCTCTATTCGATAATTATTTATCGTTTATCGATATGCAAATGTACGCATTATTTTTATACTACCAAAGATTTTCGAGAAAAATTTATCGAAAAACGATAATTTTTTAATGAAATGCGGTTATAACGCCTTCTATAGGGGATAACAAGGCTTGTTTTTTATTCCGAAAGGCATAAGTGGAACAGGACTTTCGGTTGTTCTTTATATATAGCGGCATAGCCAAACGTTAAAAACGCGGCCGCCCGTGTAGGCTGACGTAAGCGGTTACGTTGGTCTACACGGGCGGTTGCGGAAGGCAATGCGGGCGGTCACGCAAGGAGATAAATCAATAGGCATCTTGCGGGCTTCCGCATGGGCTGTGCCATATTATATAATAAGGAGTAATCTTTACCTAAAAAACATATCATCCTATGAAACGACTAAGCATGATTTGCCTGTTCCTGCTCGTCTGGGCTGGAACAATGTTTGCACAGACACTGAAATCGCCGGACGGAAACCTGACCCTGCAGTTCCGCCTTTCGGCTGAAGGTACACCGGTCTATTCCTTGCAATACAAAGGAAAAGATGTCATCAAGGAGAGCAAGTTGGGATTCAGCGTGCGTCCCGATTATCAATTCGACCGCAACTTTACGGTGACCGATACACAAACTTCGGAAAGCAACACTACCTGGAAGCCCGTATGGGGACAATACAGTGAAATCCGCGACCACCATAACGAATTGTTCATCGCCATGAAGCAAAACGGAACGGGTTGGCTGCTGAACCTCCGTTTCCGTCTGTTCAATGACGGGCTGGGATTCCGCTATGAGTTCCCGGTGCAGAAAGAACTGCGCCATTTTACGGTGAACGAAGAAGAGACCGAATTCCGCCTGACCGGCGACCATAAGGCGTTCTGGCTTCCGGGCGACTATGATACGAACGAATATCCCACTACGACTTCGAAACTCTCGGAAGTGGCAAGCCTGATTGACAGCGTGCGCCAGGAGCCGCTCGCCATCCGTTCGGCTACCCCGAACCTTGCCGTACAATCGCCGTTGATGCTGAAATCGGCTGAAGGGTTATACATCAACATCCACGAAGCCGCACTGGTGAACTATCCTGCCATGCAGCTGAATCTGGACGACAAAGGCTTCGTACTCAGCACGCATCTTACGCCCGACCGCAATGGCACGAAAGCCTACGTGCAGACCGGAAGCGTTACGCCGTGGCGTACCATCGTAGTAAGCGACGATGCCCGTGACATCTTGGCTTCCAGCCTCATCTTGAACCTGAACGAACCTTGCAAGCTGGCGGATACCTCATGGATTCATCCTACGAAGTATGTCGGCGTATGGTGGGAATACTTCACGGGGCAAGGCTCCACATGGGCATATACCGACACGCAGGACATCGTTATCGGCAAGACCGATTATACGAAGCTGAAACCGAACGGACACCACGGAGCCAACACGGCACACGTGAAAGAATACATCGACTTCGCCTCGAAACACGGATTCGATGCCGTATTGGTAGAAGGCTGGAACGAAGGCTGGGAAGACAACTATGCTTACAGCAAGGAATTCATCTACGATTTCGACAAGCCCTACCCCGATTTCGATGTAGCCGAACTGCAACGCTATGCCCAGGAGAAAGGCGTGAAAATCATCATGCACCACGAAACCACCTCATCGGTAGCCGACTACGAACGCCAGATGCACGACGCGTTCCGCTTTATGAACAAATACGGATATGATGCCGTAAAGACGGGCTACGTAGGTGGCATCATCCCGCGCAGCGAGCACCACGACGGACAATGGATGGTGAACCATTATCTCCGCGTGGCGGAAACGGCTGCACAATATAAGATTATGGTCAATTCGCACGAAGCCGTACGCCCCACAGGCTTATGCCGCACCTATCCCAACTGGATTGCCCAGGAGTCGGCACGCGGCACCGAGTTTGAATCCTTCAAAGGAAACCGCCCCGACCATACCACCATCCTGCCGTTTACCCGCCTGATGGGCGGCCCGATGGACTATACGCCGGGTATCTTCGAGGGAGACCTCTCGCAATACGGCTCGAACCAGGCGAAGCTGAGCACCACACTGGTAAAACAACTTGCCCTCTACGTCACGATGTACAGCCCGCTCCAGATGGCAGCCGACCTCTACCAAAGCTACGAGAAGCACCTTGATGCCTTCCAGTTCATCAAAGACGTGGCGGTAGACTGGGACAACACCTACATTCTGGAAGCCGAACCGGGTGACTACATCACCATAGCCCGCAAGGCGAAAGGCAAGAACGAATGGTACATCAGCGGCATCACTGACGAGAATGCGCGCGAAGCCGTTATCGACCTCAGCTTCCTGCCCGAAGGCAAGAAATACGAAGCCACCATTTATGCCGACGGCAAAAAGGCAGACTGGCGCACCAATCCGCAAGACTACGTCATCTCCACCAAGAAAGTCTCCAGCAAGACCGTGCTGAAGCAACGCCTCGCGCCCAGCGGCGGTGTAGCTATCAGCATTAAGGAGCTGTAATTAAAAATAGAATACGGAAACACCGAGTTGCATATAGCGGTATCTTTCGGGGTACCGCTATTTTTATAGCATAATTATAAATATCAAAATATTGTTTTGAAAATCAGAACTCTTTTCCTATCTTTGTGCTGTGATAATCAAACGACCCAATGAGAATATTTACAGAACAGGCGATAAAAGAGTATTCGGAGACTCATCCCGATGCGAAAGTGGCTTTGCAAGAATGGGCCACTATAGTCAAGAAGAGCCAATGGACGTGTTTTGCCGATGTAAAGAAATCGTTTAACAGTGTGGATAACGTAGGCAACCAGCATTACGTATTCAATATCAAAGGTAATAATTACAGGCTGATTGTAGTAATAAAATTCACGATAAAGTTTGTTTATATCCGTTTCATTGGGATTCATTCGGAATATGACAAAATAGCTGATTGCTCTAAAATTTAAACTTATGACAAAGATAGAAACAAAAGCTCAATACGATTGGGCTGTAAAAAGAGTCGAGGAACTTCTTCCGTTGGTTACGGACGAGACGCCTCTCGATGACCCTAGCAGCATCGAATTGGAATTGCTGTCCAACCTTGTTGCTGACTATTCGGAAGAGCATTTCGCATTGGGAGAACCTACGCTTGTCGACATCCTCAAACTCCGTATGTACGAAATGGGGTTGAACCAGAAGTCTTTGGCTAAACTGATTGGCGTCAGCCCTTCACGTCTAAGCGATTACATCTCCGGGAAATGCGAACCTACACTGAAAGTAGCCCGTGAGATAAGCCGGAAATTAAGCATTGATGCAAACATCGTATTAGGTGTGTGACGCAAGAGATGCTTCATGCGGCGACGTGGTTATAAGTTTCAAATATGATTCAGCAGCCGGGTGATTTCTTCTTTGTCCCGATTCAGCTGGGCAATCAGCGCCTCGATGCCCTCGAACTTCTGTTCCTCACGGATGTATTGCATGAACTCTACCCGAAGAGCGTGCTGGTACAGGTTGCCTTCGAAGCCGATGAGGTGCACCTCGATACTCCGTTTGGTGCCGTTGCCTATCGTGGGGCGGCTGCCGATGTTCAGCATGCCGGCGTAGCGTTTCCCCTCCACATACGCGTAAACGGCATAGACCCCTTCTTTCGGTACCAGCTTGTCGGGGCAGGACGGTTGGAGGTTGGCGGTAGGGAAACCCAGCTTGCGCCCCACCTGATAACCGCTTACTACCTGCCCGTCGAGGTAATAGCGATAGCCCAGATAGCGGTTGGCACGCACCACGTCACCTTCTTTCAAGAGGTTGCGGATGAGGCTGGAGCTGATAGACAAGCCGTCTTCTTCCAACGCCTGAGCATGGATGACCTCCATACCCAACTCTTCCCCATAGCGGCAATAGTCCTCGAAGCCTTCGCTCCGGTTGTGCCCGAAGCGGTGGTCGTAACCGATAACCAGTGCCTGCACGTTGAAACGGACGTGCAGCAGTTCCATAAACTGACGTGCCGAAAGCAGTGACAGTTCGTGCGTAAACGGCAAAAGGATGCAATAATCGGCATCCTCTTGCTGTAACAAATCTTTTTTCTGAGGAAGGCAAGTGAGCCATTGCGGACAATAACCGCTTTGCATGACCTGCCGGGGATGGACAGGGAAAGTAACCAGCGTGCTCCGCAATCCTCTGGCTTGGGCCTCGCGGTGCACTTGCTCTATCAAGTATTGATGTCCGCGATGCACGCCATCGAAGCACCCGATAGTGGCTGCGCAAGGCGGAAACGCAAATGGACTTTCGGCACTGATTATTTCCATAAGTAGATGTTGAGAATTAGTTTATATAATGTGGTCGGCTCAGAAACGCAGATTAACGCAGATTTTCGCGGATTCTTTTAATTTACTATTTTTCGATTTACGAAGTAC